>JABSRS010000167.1 GCA_013214885.1 Gammaproteobacteria bacterium | reverse complement strand
CAGCAAAAAAATAATAGTATGCTATTGAACCTTTGCCTTGATAGCGGCAGTAAAGTTTCTTACATCACCAGAAGGTATCGTGAAAGGTATGCGTTAACACCATTGGAAATTAGTGAATTATTGGCTGACCATACACCGCTAGACACAGAGCAGGTTCAAACCATGTCGCAAAAATTATTTGGTAAATCAGTAAGTGTTGCGCTATTACCGCATGATGGGTTTGCTCAGTGTGATCTCATATTAGGCAGTGGTTTTGCAGGTTTATACAGCACCATCCAATTTAAGGATGGTACGGTAAATTTATGGCATAAATGAATCGACCTTTATTTTTATTTAAGTAATGGTCTTTTGGCGCGTTCTATTACCCGCTGAGGCATTAATTTGGCCAATTTTGCTAATAATTGAGTAGCTTTTAAGCGCTGGGTGTTATCACTAATAATTGAATTGTGAAGCCAGTGGTAGGCATCTTCAAAGTCGACGGGGCTACCTAGTCCATCACCAAGCATCTCGACCAAACGCAATTGGGCGTTTAGATTACCAAGACCAGCAGCCTCGGATAAATAGCGCAATGCCCGGTGATTGTCTTGCTGGAAAAAACGTCCAATGTGGTAATAACGTCCGAGTTGTTCAATGGCCTCGACCAGACCTTGATGGGCGCTCTGCTCCATCATGTAAATACCATGCTGAGCATCTCGCTCGACACAAACCCCATAAGCGAGCATATCACCATATAAAAACTGATAGCTGGGCAACTTAACAATTTCGGCTCGCGCTTTGATATCTTCGACTAATTGGCAGTCATCGGCTTTTACTTGTTGCAAATGTTGGTTTTTGGCAATCAATGCCAGCAACTCTCGTTGCGAATACAGCTGGATCACGCCATCGTCATTTATCGCTAAACTATGGTGTGAGACCAATGTCATTGACGCTGCAACGAGGCTCAGACCTAGTACTTTTATAATTTTTTGCATATTCACTCGCTAATATCCCTGCTATCTATATATCGTCATTTGTGATTAAAACTTTAATGGTATAATAGCTTTTTATTTGTTGTTAATAGGTTTTACCTTGGCTTTTGTATATAATCCACCGACCGATCCATGGCTTGATATTATGTATTACGATAATGACATTGTTGTCGTTAACAAACCCAGTGGTTTGTTATCGGTCCCTGGCCGTGAATTGCATCACCGCGACAGTGTTACCTCGCGTTTAATGCGCGTATTACCCAGTACCGTTGTGGTGCATCGTCTCGACATGGACACCTCAGGCATCATGCTTTTTGCCCTGACCAAAGCAGCGCAAAGTCATATATCTCGCCAGTTTCAGCAACGTACTACCAGTAAAAGCTATCTTGCTAGGGTCCTGGGCAAACCATCAAGCCACAATGGCAGTGTTGAGTTACCTTTAATATGTGATTGGCCCAATCGTCCGCTGCAAAAAGTATGTTACGTTGATGGAAAACCCTCATTAACCCACTGGGAAGTCCTTGAAAGCGATCAACTCTCGTCATTAATCAAGCTAACACCAATTACAGGCAGATCCCATCAGTTACGAGTTCATATGCAACAAATAGACCATCCGATTTTGGGCGACCGCTTTTATGGTAAGCCTGACGCCGTAGGGATGAGCGATCGTTTACAGTTACATGCGCACCGACTTAGCATTATCCATCCTGGCACAGATGAGCCGATAACATTTGAGGCTGCTTGTCCTTTCTAAGCCTCCTTGCTAAGCAAACTTGGAACTGCTGGTATAATATGCAATACTGACTTAAGCCATTGAGAGGATGTAATAAATGTTCTACGAATATTTAAAAAAACCAATAATAACAAGCGCACTATTGTTGGTTTCATTCTTTTCATTGGCTCAAGCAGAAACTCCAGACCAAGCCGCTTCGCTGGCTATCAACGCTAGCGTCTTTGAACAAAACTTTGCTAACAGTCATTCTATCTCTGCCACAGAGGTCAGATGGCTTACGCTCGATAGCGGCAAATTTTTGGCACTACAACGCCATTATTTATCCGCGACGCATCGCGGAACTGCCATTTTAGTTGCCGATCGTCATAGTACACCGACTAATAGTAATGGGATTAATCAACTGCGGATCGGACTTAACGAACATGGTTGGGATACCCTAGCCCTGATGCCTCCGATCAATGTTACTAACGTTGCATCCACCGATGACGCTACGGAGCCAGAGACTCCAGCCGCAGCACCAACATCACTCAGTTATCAGCAGCAGCTACTGGCTCGACTCCAAAGTGCTTACCAGGTCGCTAGTCTGACAAAAATGGATTTAATTGTTATCGCTCAAGGTAGCCAAGCTAGTTATATCACTAAGTTTTATTTAGACCAAGTATTGAGGCTGCCCGATGCCTTCATTGTACTTGATGCCAGACCAGAATATTGGGCCAAACAAGAGTCGAGCGATGAGGCACCCATTGCGACGAGCCAAGCATTATTTTCAGAACAAATTAGCCAGTTAGATTTGCACATTTTGGATATCTATCGACTCCAAAATAATTTGAGTGAGCATATGGTCTTGCGCAAGAAACTTAGCATTAAGAATCATCAATATACTTATCGCCAGAGTGAGCTTTATGACTCGGACAACAGTCATCAATTAGTAAAAACAGTTTACGGTTGGCTAAAGTCGGCAGGGTTAAACTAATGATTAAAGAATCGATATATCCGAATGAATGGTGAATATATCGTTCTCTAATTTTATAACTATTTGCTCGCCATGGTGCGTGCTTGCACCATTTTTTGTCTGATATCGCGAACCGCTTGATCGAGCCCGTATATCGCTGCACGAGCAATAATAGAGTGACCAATATTTAGCTCATAGATCTCTGGAATCGCCGCAATAGCCTCAACATTATGATAATGAAGACCATGCCCTGCATTAACGATTAAACCGCGACTGTGGGCGTATTTAGCCATCTTTTGAATCCGTTCAAGTTCTACTTGCTGCGCCGCAGAATCAGGGGCATCGGCATAACAACCCGTATGTAACTCAATGTATGGGGCACCAACAGTCACTGCTGCGTCAATTTGCTCTTTGTCAGCATCAATAAATAACGACACTTTAATCCCTGCGCCTTTAAGTTCAGCAATGGCTTCGAGCATAGTATCAAGCTGACCCGCAACATCGAGTCCGCCCTCAGTGGTTAGCTCTTCTCTTTTTTCAGGAACCAAGCACACATATTCAGGCTTAACATTACAGGCGATCGAAATCATTTCCTCGGTCACTGCTATTTCCAAGTTCATCCGAGTTTGTAGTGTTTTGGCCAGGGTATAAACATCACGATCTTGGATGTGACGACGATCTTCACGTAAATGAATGGTAATACCGTCGGCTCCAGCTAGCTCTGCTACTGCAGCAGCATGAACAGGATCGGGGTAATTAGTACCACGGGCTTGGCGTAGAGTTGCAATATGGTCAATATTAACGCCTAAATAAATTGGGTTCACACGCTTTCCTTATTAAATCTTGTCTATAATTGTTGTTCTTCGCATAAATAATTGCCGACTATGAAGCGGTTTGTTCCCTAATAAAGGAGCCAATGCTTCACGGGCCAACAGCTTTGCTTGTCTGCGGGTTATCTTGTCACAAAAATTTTGCATTGCAATAGCCAATAAGTGGTGACCATTGTATTTGCCAGCTACTTTTGACATTAAGCCTTGTTCTTGATCAAATTGATACTGCCAATCGGGTTGAATCGGATCACCCGTATTGTCATGGGTTAAGGTAAAGCCATGGCCTAATTCTTTAAGCAAAGAAAACTCAAACAAGCGTAAGCAAATTTCAAGATCTTGTTGTTTGGACAGTGCAATCAGCGTGGCATGGTAACTACTGTAAATTTCAGGATGGGGCTGCTCTTTAGCTAACAATCTAATGACTAATTCATTAAGATAAAGACCGCTATAAAGGTATTCACTGCTCAACGGCAATGCCAATGTCGGAGCCTCGAGTCGCACCATGGTTTTTAAATCACCTAAACCACGCCATGACACCAGTAACGGGCGAAATGGCTGTAACATGCTTTTGGTTAAACTGTTCTTGCGTTTTGCGCCATTAGCAACCACGGTAATTCGACCGTTTGTTTCAGTCAGTAATTCGGCAATTAAACTATTTTCACCCAAGGCACGGGTATGAATTAAATAAGCAGCACTAAGAGGTGAAACGGTATATTTGGTTTGAACGCTAGATAGGTGTAATGGTGGCGATGTCATATTAGAATAATTCATCGCCACTCTCGAACTTAGAAGTCGCCATAACCTAGGCTTTGTAATGCCCGTTCGTCATCAGCCCAACCAGATTTAACCTTAACCCAAAGCTGAAGGAACACTTTATTATCGAACATGTTCTCCATGTCTTTGCGGGCTTCACGGCCGATTTGCTTAAGCTTTTCGCCTTTCTTGCCGATGATCATTCGTTTCTGACCTTCACGCTCGACCAAGATTAATGCATTGATATTAAATACACCATTTGGCTGCATCGTAAAGGCTTCAATTTCCACGGTCACTGAATACGGTATTTCATCGCCAGTAAAACGCATCAATTTTTCGCGCACAATCTCTGAAGCCATAAAGCGCTGAGAGCGATCGGTAACATAATCTTCTGGGAAATGATGCTGACCAGGTTTCAAGGCGCCACGAGCTAAGGAAATCAGCGTATCAACACCGTCACCGTTCTTAGCAGAAATTGGGATAATTTGGTCAAAATCATATTGAGTGCCGAGCCACTGCAAGTGCGGCAACAATTCACTACGAATTTTAACATTGTCTTCTTTATTAACCACACAAATAACTGGCGTGTCCTGACAGCTTTTACGCAGTTTGTTTAAGATCATTTCATCATCGCCGGTCCATTGGGTACCTTCAAGGATGAAAAATACCATCTCGACATTGCCGATTGAACTGGCAGCTGCCCGGTTCATTAAACGGTTAATGGTCCTTTTTTCTTCACTATGAAGCCCTGGCGTATCAACATAAATGGTTTGATATTCACCGTCGGTATCAATCCCCATCACTCGATGACGAGTGGTCTGAGGCTTACGTGAGGTGATGCTTATCTTTTGGCCGAGTATTTTATTCAATAATGTTGATTTACCAACATTAGGACGGCCAATAATTGCGACAAAGCCGCAATAGGTTTGTGGATCATTTTGTTGCATTAATTATCTCCAGCGCTTTGTGCGCTGCATCTTGTTCTGCCTTACGGCGTGATGTACCAACACCCATGAGTTGTTGGTCGATCCCTTCAACACGACAAGACATGGTAAATTTTTGGTTATGTGCTTGACCAGTAACTTGTAAAACTTCGTAGACAGGTAGCGCTAATCGGCGCCCCTGAACCCACTCTTGTAATTGAGTTTTAGGGTCTTTCTGACTGTTACCAGGCTTAATGGTGTCCAAACGTTGTTGGTACCAGTTAATCACTAGTTTCTTACAACTATCCATATCACTATCAAGATAAACGGCAGCAATAATAGCTTCAACAGCGTCAGCCAATATCGACTCACGACGGAAACCACCACTTTTAAGCTCACCAGGACCTAAGTATAAATGATCGCCTAGTTGAAATTCTATTGCCAGTTCCGCTAATGTTTGGCCACGTACTAACGTCGCTCTCATCCGGCTTAAGTCGCCCTCAGAGACTGCTGGGAATTTATTATATAACGCCTCGGCAATAAACATCCCGAGTAGGGAATCACCCAAAAATTCGAGTCGTTCGTTATGAGAACCGCCCATACTACGATGGGTTAAGGCTTGAGTTAAAAACTCAGGCTTGTTAAAACTGTAAGCGATTTTACGCTCTAACTTATCAATTGCTATTTGAATCATTGATGGACCAATTTACCTATTTATTCTATTACTATTATTGTTAGTGTGTTATTGAGCTATTTTACCGATTCTTTCTGTTCGAACATTAGCTGGGATCCAGCTCGGTAACCAATCATTGCTATCACGGGTAAATTCAAAGCTAGTCCATATAAAGACGGCTTTTCCCACTAAATTGGCTTCGGGAACAAATCCCCAATAACGGCTATCTAGGCTATTATCACGGTTATCGCCCATGACAAAATACTGCCCCGGTGGCACTAACCACTCAGCTTGGCGTGAGCCATCTTGGCGGAAATACTCTGATGGTCGCCCAGCAAATGCAGGGTTAAACAAAATCTGGTGATCAACGCCCAACAAATTTTCGTTTGCTTGAGTTAATGGATACATGTCATGGAAATAAGTACCTTGATCGACAATATCAATCGCTACTTCTTCAAATATTCCACAATTTTCAGCGGGTGCAACACAAGCTTTTTTAATATAAAGCTTTTTGTTACGGTACAACACCGTATCACCAGGTAAACCAATCACACGTTTTATATAGTCGATATTTGGCTCTGGTGGATATTTAAATACCACCGCATCGCCACGTTCTGGCGAACCAGTTTCAATAATTTTATTACGTAGGACTGGTAATTTAATCCCGTAGGCAAATTTTTCGACCAAAATAAAGTCACCAACTAACAACGTCGGCATCATCGAGCCTGATGGGATCTGGAACGGCTCATAAATAAACGACCGTAAAATCAGCACAAAACCAATCACAGGAAAAATCCCGCGGCAGTTTTCAACCAGCACCGACTCAAGCATCACTTTATCTTTAGCTGCTTGACCAATATCTTGCGGCAAACCAGCCACCGCTTCTTTACGTTGTGGTAGAAAGATCAGATGATCCACTAACCATACCAATCCAGTAGCCGTTGTCGCAAGTACTAAAAACAATTCAAAATATACTGCCATTGATTAATCTCCGACTTTAAGAACGGCAAGGAAGGCTTCTTGTGGCAGTTCAACATTACCGACTGACTTCATTCGCTTCTTACCCGCTTTTTGTTTTTGTAGCAATTTCTTCTTACGGCTGATATCACCACCGTAACATTTTGCAGTAACATCTTTTCGTAGTGCTTTAATGTTGGTACGGGCAATAATTTGACCGCCAATCGCTGATTGAATTGCAATATCAAACATTTGACGAGGAATTAGTTCCTTCATTTTCTCAACCACGGCACGGCCACGACGTTGCGCGTTTTCACGGTGAGTAATCATCGCTAATGCATCCACTCGCTCGCCATTAATCAACATATCAACGCGTACCATGTCCGCAGTTTTAAAACACTTAAAGTTATAATCAAGTGATGCATAACCACGAGAGGTCGACTTTAGACGATCAAAGAAATCTAATACCACTTCGGCCATTGG
>JABSRS010000166.1 GCA_013214885.1 Gammaproteobacteria bacterium | reverse complement strand
GACAAAGGTTCGCTGCATAACTTGGATTGATCACTTAAAAACTAAGGATATGTGTCCAACCAAAGGGATCCACTTCTAGCTTTGCTTTCAACTTGGCTCGTACTTTTGACTGCTTATTAAATGTTCATAAATTGAAGTAATAATCGCTTGAAAGCAAAATTATGAAGGTGTTTTTTTGCAAAAAATGAACTGGTCAGCGACCGCTTTTGGCCGAGAACAAACTCAGCATTGAGTGTCTAAGTCGCTTTTGCGTGCAAGCGAGATAGAAATTTAAAGTCCTGAGTCAGAAATTGACCATGATTGCTTCTGAAGTTTCGTGAACTGCAATACGATACCAACACCTAACTACACACAGCCTTAAAAACAGACACAGTTAATTGGGACAGAGTCAATGGAATTGGTATCGCTATAGCCTAACGCTTGGAAAATGAGGCTAAAGCTTCTTTGGTTGCAAGATTAATCTGGTTAATGGCTGGCAGTTGTTCAAGTAACTCTAAGGTAGTCTTGGCTGATGGAATTTGCTTGAGCAGATCTTGATCAAGCAGCTCAATGCTTACTTTGTTGGCGAGAGTTAATGAAAAATACAGATAGACATCGGCGATACTCAGTTGCTCTCCACAGGTATATGGGCTGAATGTGGCTAAGCTGGCAATCGCCTTAATCCCTTTAGTTAATGATGCCTGTACATGCTTTTTGGTTTCTGGATCGGCAGGCTTGTTAAATAATAACTCACCGTATAAACGTCTTGCTGGCAGTTCAATATACAGTTCAATCATCCGTGCTAGTTCACGAACTTTTGCCAGCTCAAAAGGGGCTTGGGGCAATAATGCTGGTGTCGGATAACATTGGTCAAGATACTCAATAATTGCACTTGTCTCACTAATGAAGCCTTCTTCGGTTTCGATAAATGGGACCATGCCTCGTGGGCTTTTTAACAGAAAGTCATCCTGTTGGCTTGGAAAGGTGGCGACTAGTTGATGTTCAATATTCTTGGTGAGTAGTACAAAATTCACCATATTAAAATAATTACTGACTGCGAAACCGTGCAATTTAATCATTATAAGAACCTGTTTTTTATTGAGTTACTCGTATATTTACCTAATTTATAAGTTTGTTGCAAGTTTATTATCGTGTGTTGATGACAATTGAGTGTGCTATTTTAAATAAACAATGGTTGCTAGGAGATAAATGATGGGATTACGCTGGATTGACTCACTCGACATTGCGTTAGATTTATTAGAACAACATCCTGATGTTGACCCAACTAAGCTGCATTTCACCCAATTAATGCAGTGGATTATTGCGCTGGACAATTTTGATGATGACCCCAAGCATTGCGGTGAAAGAGTGTTGGAAGCTGTGCAATTGGCATGGATCGATGAAGCGGACTAGGCAAATAACAGCCTAGTCCAATTACTTAAGTAACTTTTTCAGTGTTAGGCTTTGGTGTTGCTCGACCAGATTTTAGTTGAGCGGGGCTAAAGTCGTCGACATTAATGGTGGCCAGCCTGCCAATTTCAGTGGTGCGCAGCAGCTGTGCCTCCTCTTCAGTAATATAGCCTTGCTCGAGAGCACGATCGGCTAGTTTATCGAGGAATATTAATTGCTCTTTTTTGCCGCTTAACTTAGATATTTTTCTTAATATTTTTTCAGTTGCTAGGACATCAAGTAGGGTTTGTTCTTGGATCCCAACGGGATTATTGTCGTTTTTAGTCAAGTATTGGCCATAACCAAGACGATCTCGCGTCAAGCCAGGAGTCTGGATTATTCTAGCAACCTCTTGGTCTAGTTGATCATTTGGCGCAACTAGGGTGATCCCTGTCGGGTAAAGAACCCAGCGTAGTATTTTACCAATTATTTTGACTGGGAAATTGCGTAATAGCTCGTCTAAGGCGATTTGTGTTTTAAATAATGAATCACGTACAGCCCAATGAACTAGTGGTAAGTCTGCTTGCTGGCGACCTTCGTCATTAAAACGTTTAAGGGTGGCAGAGCACAAATATAATTGACTAAGAATATCGCCAAGTCGCGCAGAAATGCGCTCTTTTCGTTTTAGTTCACCGCCTAACACCGCCATTGATATGTCAGATAAAAAGGCTAGGTTGGCCGAAAATCGATTAAGGTGTTGATAATAGCGAGCCGTATCATCACTAAACGGGGTGTTTGAGAATCGGCTGTTGGTGAGTCCGAGCCAAAAACTACGGCAGAAATTACTGATTGCAAAACCAATATGGCCAAATACCGCTTGGTCAAATTGCTCGAGCGCTTCTCGCTCGTCATCTAACTGTGCGGCATCAAGTTCTGCTAAGACATAAGGGTGACAGCGGATTGCGCCTTGGCCGTAAATAATTAAAGAGCGGGTTAAAATATTGGCCCCCTCGACGGTAATGGCAATAGGAGCTCCTTGGTATGCCCGGCCAACATAGTTGTTAGGACCCAAACAAATGCCTTTGCCGCCATGAATGTCCATCGCATCGTTGACGCAAGTTCTCATGCGCTCGGTCAGATGGTATTTGACGATTGCCGATACCACTGATGGTTTCTCACCCAGATCAATGGCACCCGTGGTCATGGTAGTTACCGCATCCATTAGATAAGCATTACCTGCTAAGCGAGCTAGCGGCTCTTCAATGCCTTCCATATGACCAATCGGTAACTTAAATTGCCGGCGGATCCGGCTATAAGATCCCGTGGCCAGCGCTAATGTTTTAATGCCGCCAGCGGAGTTTGATGGCAGGGTGATCCCGCGCCCAACCGACAAACACTCAACCAGCATTTGCCAACCACGACCAGCCATCTCACTACCACCGATGATAAATTCAAGTGGGAAAAACACCTCTTTACCGCTGGTTGGGCCATTTTGAAATTGAACATTTAAGGGTAAATGGCGTCGACCAATCTCAACGCCTTTGGTGTCGGTGGGAATTAACGCACAAGTGATCCCAAGATCTTTGGTGGTGCCAATTAACCCTTCGGGATCTTGAAGCTTAAATGCGAGTCCTAAGACCGTTGCGACAGGTGCTAAGGTAATGTAACGCTTGTTCCACGTTATTTTCATTCCCAGAACGTCTTCACCTTGCCATTGTCCTTGACACACAATCCCGATATCAGGGATTGCGCCTGCGTCTGAACCTGCCTCTGGGCTAGTTAACGCAAAACAAGGAATTTCATCACCCGCGGCTAACCGTGGTAAATAATAGTCTTTTTGTTTTTCGGTGCCGTAGTGTTGGAGTAATTCGCCAGGACCGAGAGAATTAGGTACCCCGACTGTCGATGCTAATACCGTGCTGATCCCTGACAGTTTTTGGAGTACCCGTGACTGGGCATAGGCTGAAAACTCGAGCCCACCGTATTTCTTCTTGATTATCATCGCAAAGAAGCCGTTGTCTTTTAGGTATTGCCACAGTTGCGGTGAAAGATCCGCTTCAACGTGACAGACTTCATGCTCGTTAACCATCGAACACGCTATCTCTACAGGACCGTCTAAAAATTCCTGCTCGGCGGGTGTTAAGCGCGATACGGGGTAGTTATGGAGTTTTTGCCAATCGGGTGCGCCACGAAAAAGATCAGTTTCCCACCACGTGGTACCAGCATCGATTGCTTCTTTTTCGGTTCGTGACATCTCAGGCATGATATTGCGGTAAAGCTTTAGCAAATGCTTACTAATATACTGCTGACGTAAGGATGAGACGTTAAGTGGCACGATCAGTGCGATAAATAGGATCCACACAAAATTGGACACATCGGTGGCGATAGTCACCATCACTAAAAAAACTGCCGCGGCTAATGAAAACATCACTAAGGATGAGCGTTTGTATGCAAGATATCCAAATCCTGCAATAACGGCAAAAATAATAAACAAAGTTGTCACGTGAATCACCTGTTAAAAAAGTATAATTACTTTATTTTTATACTAGTTAAGAGGTGATGTCACGACATTGCGTTATCGAGATGCTTTAAAACAGTTAATCAGATTCATTGAATGCTTTATTAGCAATGATCACTGCGCGTTTTGGGGCGGGATGTCCTTCGACAGTTTTGGTTGGATCGTTAGGATCAAGAAAATCACTTAACGACTCAAATTCCATCCATGGAGTCGCTCGTTGTTCATCAACGGTGGTGACGGTGGAGTCGATCATTCTGACATTTTCGAATCCTGCTTTTTCAAGCCATAAAATTAACGCCGCAACACTGGGTAAAAACCACACATTGTTCATCTTGCCATAGCGACCAGATGGCACCAGCACTTGATTTTCATCCCCTTCAATAACCAGCGTCTCAAGCACTAATTCTCCGCCATCACGCAATTGGTCTTTTAGGGCTAAGATATGGTCGATTGGTGAACGTCTATGATAGAGCACGCCCATTGAGAATACCGTATCAAATGCTTTTAAAGGCGGAAGCTGTTCTATTCCTAAAGGTAGCAAGTGAGCGCGCTGATCGTTGTTGGCCAGCTGTCGAACCGTTTCAAATTGGAACAAAAATAGAGTCGAAGGATCGATCCCTACCGCAAATTTAGCGCCATCGCCAATCATGCGCCATAAATGATAGCCACTGCCACAACCGACATCAAGAATGGTGCGATGTTCTAACGGTGTGATATGTTGGCGTAAACGTTCCCACTTCCAGTCACTGCGCCACTCGGTATCGATTGTTATCGAATGCAGGTTAAACGGTCCTTTGCGCCATGGGCTAAAAATCTTCAGTAATGATTGTAATTTTTTTAATTCACCCTCGGGTAGCGGTTGACTGTTGTTGATGCTGACCTGATCGGTAAAATTGATCTGATCGGCTTCAGCAGTAGGTAGTTTGTTAAGCACTTTAAGCCACTTTTCAAATTGACCGTGCTGTCTTTCTTGTCGCCAAGTTGCAAGTTGTGCTGGCAAAACCTCGAGCCAATGACTCAATTGGTTTTTGGCGATTATTTGATAAAAATTACTAAAATCTAACATTGCTTAACTCTTTATGGCGATCATTGAACAAAAATTGAAACACTGGAACCACAATTCGCTGGTACTAAAGCCTGCATTGGTGAACCTGGTTTGGTGCTGCGCAAAGGTATCCGTCAGCATGACATTTTCTAGGGCATTACGCTTTTGACTTATTTCCAGTTCGCTATAGCCATTGGCTCGTTTAAAATCATGGTGCAGATCAGTTAACAATTGTTGGGCGATGGTGTTTTCAAACCGAAGTTTTTCAGAAACCAATAACATGCCACCAGGGTTCAAGCCTTGGTAAATTTTATTGATAAGTGCTTGCCTAGCGTCGGGTTCGATAAACTGTAACGTGAAGTTTAAAATAACGATTGAGCTATTTTTTATTTCGATATCTTGGATATCACCACAGACAACTTGAACTGGCGTCGTGCTTTTAAAGGCATTTAAATGGAGCTGACAACGTTCGATCATTGCTTGAGAATTGTCTACGGCAATGATCTGACAATTGTCTTGATTAATGTTGCGGCGCATTTCAAGTGTTGCAGCACCGAGCGAGCAGCCTAAATCGTAAAAATTTGAATTGGGTTGAGCGAATCGTTGGGTCAGCATCCCAATAGCAGTAATGATATTGCTATAGCCTGGGACTGATCGCTTAATCATATCGGGAAAAACTTCAGCGACTTGTTGGTCAAACTGAAAATCGCCCATATTTTCAATGGGAGTTGCAAAAATATTATCTCGGGATTTGGCCATGATCAGACAGGTGTAATTAATCAGAAAGGGCCATTTTAACGCAGCTAAGCTCGTTAGTCTCTTGCTTTGCTAAAAATAACTAAAACAAAAAGCGAATTTGTGAAGCAACTGTTTTTTATTATGATTTTACTGTAGAATATTTAACCACCTTAATGGTGTGGAATTATGATGCTAAGTCGTATTTTACTGTTATGTTGTTTTGGATTAAGCACTGCTATCAGTGCCGCCAATAGTGCCGTTGAACCTGAGAATGAATTATCTCAGACAGTGCCTCCCCGAGTCATGACCGTGGCACTGGCGAATAATATCAAGCCTTATCAGTTTGTCCAAGACGGCCAAGCGCAGGGTTTCGTGGTCGATTGGTGGCGATTATGGGGGACTGTCAATGGCTATGAAATCGAGTTTAACATGGCAACATGGTCAGAATCGATTGACCTGGTTACTCGAGGCGATGCTGACCTGCACGGGGGGATTCAGCGCTTAGCTTCACGCGAACAACAACTGCAGTTTTCAAAGCCCATTATTAATATTCAAAGTCAGTTATTTTTAACCAATGATGTCGTGTCGACCCAACTGATTCAATCTTTGTATCCCTATGTTGTGGGGGTTATTAAAGGGTCGGCAATGATTGATATGATTACTCAACAATACCCGCTACTCACGATCTCAGTGTTCGATAATCGACAACAGTTAATTAATGCGGTTAAAGCGGGCAACATCAAAGTAGTCGCAGGAATTGCTGCATCGGCACTATCTTCGTCAGAAATGACGGCGTTATTCCCACAAAATAAGCGGATTGATTTATTCAATCACCCGATTAGTGTTGCCACGTCGAAACAAACCCGTTTTTTAATTGATATTGTTGAACGGGGAAGGGCCAATATGTCAGATGCGGCATTAAGAGCATTGGCATTGAAATGGTTTAGTAGTAGACAAAATAACGCCAAGCTTATCCTCGCCACTCCGTTACATTATGCCCCGATTGCTGCGATATCCCCTGAGGGTAAACCTTATGGCTATTTAATCGATTTATGGGATCTTTGGGCAAAAAAAAATAATACCCTAATCGATTTTATGCCAAGTTACCGCACTGCAATTTTAGATAATGTGCGTGGCGGCTTAGCCGATCTAACCTTGTCATATCCTGAACACCAAATGACCAATGGTTTGGTCAAAGGTCGTAAAATGGCCTCCATTGAAGTCGAACTTTTTTATTATACTGATAAGTTTCAGCGGCTCACCAGTGGTGACTTGGCAGGGAGAAAAGTAGGCTATGATTCAGCAGTGTTTGGCGATCAGAATATAGCGAAGTTAAAGCAATTATTTCCAAACACTCAGTTTTTACCATTAAAATCAATTTATGAATTAATTAATGCCGTTCGGGGTGGCGATGTTGCTGCTGTGGTCATGACGGAGTTATTTGCGAAATCAACGTTTAGTAATCTAAATTTAAGCCATCAATTTAAACGAGTTAAAGATTTCAGTTTTCAGTTAGATGTTTTTTTGTGGGCCAATGGCAAGGTTGCTCCCGCACTCACTGAGATATCACAAGGGTTCGATCTCATCTCAGAGGCTGAAATTAATCAGCTGAAACAAAA
>JABSRS010000165.1 GCA_013214885.1 Gammaproteobacteria bacterium | reverse complement strand
GGGATTTGTCCCCCAGGGGGACTTAGCGACCCTAGATTCCCAATCTTAAACATTGGGTGCGTGCCCCCCTGGCGGAGCCCTACAGGTGGGGGCGCGGAGGCTGGCTCATTCCATGGGTACGGCATAGCTATAGGTAAGGCCTCCAAGGCTATCAAAAATTCTATTGCAATTACTCAACAAGAAATACTCAATGGTAAAGGACTAGCGTTACTTGATGCTACACGACCAGTGATCTTGTATTGCAAGTTAGGTAGCCGTTCACGCCAAGCATTAATTGCGTTGCAAGCTCAAGGTATAACCGATGTTCGAAACCTTGATGGCGGCATTATGACATGGATTAAAGATGTTGATCCTTCAATGGCAACATATTAACAGGTGGCGCTATGTTGACTATAAAGCAGAAGCAACTCGATACCATTATTGAACAGTCATTCGCGCTTCACCCAATTGAAGCATGTGGGGTTATTTCTGGTCTTATTGGTAGTGATAATCCGTTGACCGTTATTCCTATGGATAATTCAGCAAAATCAGAAACATTTTTCCGTTTCTGCTCAAAACAACAATTGAAAGTATGGCGAGAAATGGATGAACACGATCATGAAGTGATCGTATTTTACCACTCCCATACCAACTCTAGAGCATACCCAAGTAAAGAGGATATTAAATTCTCTATTCCGGGTAAAAGCCATCACCTGATTGTTTCTACGGATCAAAACTCTCACGGTGAAATCAGAAGCTATCGTTTTGTTAATGGCAGAGCGGTAGAAGAAACTTTAAAAATAATTTAATGAGAATCTTATGTCGATATTAATACATATTCCAACCATTTTACGTGCTTTAACGAATGATCAAAAAAAAGTCAACAGCTCAGGTGACACAGTAAGTGACATTGTCGAAAATCTAGAGTGTGATTTCCCTGGGATTAAAGACCGTTTAATAAACAATAAAGAAGTTCATGGTTTTATAAATATTTACCTTAATGATGAAGATATCCGTTTTGGCGAAGGGCTCAATACGCAAGTTAAACCTGGTGATGCGATTACCATTTTACCCGCGGTTGCAGGTGGCTGATATTTTCAGTTGTTAATATTTAAATAATCATCTTACCAAGAGATCATGATATGAACAATTTGACGTTAAGAGTTTGTTTCTCTACGGCCGATAGGGCTTTTGCCCCTTTTATGTCGGCGCTCGTTTCACAAGCTGAAAAAATGGATATAGAGATAATTACCGAGGATACATCAGTTAGCACAGGCGTTCTTCCTATTGTCTTACAGAGAACGAACGGAGATCAATTTACTGTCGATGTTTCAACTCCTTATATCCAGGGAAAGTTTTGCGGTGAACGTGAGTTACAAGCGATCACTGGGTTAATGGCCGTGCATAGCCGCTCACTTGGTCAAATATCTTACTTAGGGGTTGATTACATTTCAGTCACAGCCGCATCACTGGTGATGCAGTTATTAATAGCAGGTTTATTTGGGCGTGTTCGAGGTGCCACGATATTACGTTGTAATTTTGACTTGACTCAGGCGGGTCTATTAGCAGTTGGTCAATATCTAGCGGGGGCTAGCGTTGATTATGGTGCTGAATCCTTTTTAGCAGGTAACGGCGAGCCGAATAAACGCCCACCATTTCGCTCTAACGATGGGATTTTATTTGAACTGGAGTCGCTGTCACCTAAGCCTTGGCAAATATTTTGGCGTGATCTGGGCGTAAGTGATAAGGATATTGGCAAAGGCTGGCATGGGTTTATGCAGCGTTATGCCAAAGCTATCTCGCCAATCCCAAGTAGCATGATTAATTTATTGTCTGAGCTTAGTTTTTCCCAACTACAGGAAAAAGCGCACTTGTCTGGCATATATATTACGAAATTATGTTCACTCGATGAGCGGAAATCAGATGAAAAACTCGCAGCACTACTGACTAAAGGCCCTTGGCAGATTGAGCCGCATGATGCTGCTTTGTTAAATGGATATTCAACGGTGACGGCTGCATTGCGTGCAAATGCCACTCAACCGTTGGCGGGGATCACTGTCGTTGAATCATGTCGTCGTATTCAAGGTCCTATGGCAGGACATTTGCTAACGTTATTAGGTGCCACAGTGATCCGGATTGAGCCACCGGGAGGAGATCTCTTGCGAGGCATGCCACCGCTTGCTGGTGATTGTTCAGCACGTTTTGATGCATTGAATTATTTAAAACAAGTTAGAGAAATAGATATTAAATCTGTTGCTGGCAAAGCCGAAATAATGGCATTGATCAAAGACGCTGATGTCTTTATTCATAACTGGGCACCGGGTAAAGCAGCCCAGTTAGGCTTAGATTGTAGTGATATGGTCAAAGTTAACCCTGCGTTGATTTATGCCTACGCAGGGGGATGGGGTAAAAGTGACAATGAAATCGATATTCCGGGTACTGACTTTATGGTACAGGCGTATTCAGGTCTAGCAGACATCATTTCACAGCACGGCGGGTCGCCAGGGGGCACTTTATTTACTGCGACAGATTTGTTTGGTGGCATCTTAGCTTCTCAAGCTGTCGTGATCGCGTTATACCGCAGATTAACAGCGAACACTGGCTTTTATGTCGAGTCATCACTGCTCGGTGCTGCTACTTTATTGTCCGAAAGTTACTTAAATAGTAACGCAGTATTGTCGGAACATCATGATGTGAAAGATCTGGTTGTTGATGATCTCAGTAGTTTGTCTTCACATCCAGTACTTGAATTATTTTTGACCACCAATGATTACACCCGTCTTGATTCACTATGGAGAATGTCATGAAGCAATCTGGATTAATCAATCTCATACCGGAGACATCACGTAATGAATGGAAAGCTAGTGGTCTTTATCCTGACACAACGGTATTTTCATCTTTTCAACAATATGTCGTGCAACAGCCAGATAAAATTGCCATTTTTTCTTCTGAAGGAGAAATGTCCTATCAGGAAATTTATGATGAGAGTGTTCGTATAGCAATGGGTTTTGAGCAGTCTGGCATAGTTTCAGGTGATGTAATTGTCAGTCAGCTTAGTAATAACTGGCGTTCCGTTGTGATTGATCTTGCTGCTGCCTCAATAGGAGCTATCATCTGTCCGATCCCACCAGGACGAGGGCGCCTAGATATTGAGTCGGTGGTTAAATGTTGTAACGCCCGCACCATTATTGTCGAAAACCATCAAGGAGGCATTGATGTTTGTGAAATGATCGAAGCAATCCGTCCGCTGGTTTTATCATTACGTCATTTGATTTTGATTGGTGAGCCTCGCACCGGTTGGATTGAGTTCGAACAATTACGGAAATCGGATCCCATGACATCGTTTCCAGTGGTGTCTCCCGATGATCCTGTACGTTTTCTAGTCTCTTCTGGAACTGAATCGGAACCTAAGCTAATAGCTTATTCACATAATGCAATATTGGGGGGCCGAGGTAGATTTATGCAAGTACTACGCAATGGAGCAGAGCGTTTTGTTCCTCTGTATCTTGTGCCGCTAGGTTCTGCATTTGGTTCTACCGCTAGTTTTTGTGTCATCGCGTGGCAAGGAGCTGCCGTGGTTGTTTTAACTAAATTTAGTGTTGATGCCACCTTGGATGCGATTGGTCGTTTTCGTCCGACGCACATCTTCGGCGTACCGACGATGTTTCAGCGAATTGCTGCAGATCCTCGTCTTAGTCTGCTAGATTTAACTGATCTAAAAGCCTTGGTCTGTGGCGGAGCATTGATCGACGAAGCGACGATTAATCGTTGTTATGAAGCCTTTGGTTGTTCGTTCGTCAACTTGTATGGCTCTGCTGATGGCGTGAATTGTTTCAATAAAGTCACTGACGCTCGAAACAAAGTGGCTATTACTGTCGGTAAGCCAAACCCTGAAATTTGTGATATTAAAATAGTTGATGACCAGCATAAGGTGTTACCTCAGGGAGAAGTCGGAGAAATTATTGCTAGGGGCCCAATTAGTCCAATGCAATATGTCAATTCTCCCATATTAGATCAAACCTACCGAAATCAACAAGGTTGGGTGCTCACTGGCGATCTTGGCTGCATTGACTGTGATGGTTATCTTAATCTGATGGGACGTAAAAAAGACATCATTATTCGGGGCGGCGCTAATATCAGTCCAGCGCAGATAGAAAAAATCGCAACACAATATCTAGATATTATCAGTGCGGCTTGTATTGCTGTTGCTGACCCTGATCTCGGACAGCGTGTATGTTTGTGCCTCACACTAAAATCAGGGAGTCAGCCACTTTCCTTAACAGAGATAACTCACTTCTTATCAAAACATGGCCTTGAGAAACATAAACTTCCTGAATATATATGCCATTTCAGTCAATTACCACTGAGTCCAGCTGGAAAAGTGGACAAAAAAGCCTTGTCTGCTTTGATTGGTGAGATTAACAGCTCGTCCTCTTATTTACGCCATGAACCAGCAATCTAAATATCTCAATGCGATTAAAACGGAATAGATTATGAATACACAAAAAATATCAATGTGGGGTTTAGGCTTTTTACTCGTTGTGGCAATGGCGCTACCAGTATTAATTCTTTATGCCGTAGGTGCGTTGGCTAGCTATATGGTAGCGGACTCAATTTTAGATACTAAAATGTTGAGCGGCTTCACCCTTAGTGCTTTTGGCGTCGCTGCAATACTGTCTTTAAAAGCCGGTAAATGGGTAAAAAAACTTGGGATAAAACATTCGCTTTATCTGCATTTTTTTGCTGTCGCTGTCGGGTTTTTATGCCTAGTAATTTCTGACAGTTTCAGTTTAATGATTGTGTCAGTTGCGATCTGCGGTATTTCACTGGCACTGTCTAATCCGTTAACAAACCAAATTATTGCTTTACAAGTTCCAACAAAAAATAAAGCGGCCATGGTGGGATTGAAGCAAGCTGGGGTGCAAATTTCTGCGCTAGTATCTGGTTTGTTATTTCCATTACTTGCACAGCAATGGGGTTGGCGCGTCGCATTTTCTTGCGTTATTCCCGTTAGTATTTTTATGTTAATCGTGGCGTTTTCATTTAATTGGGAAGCCACTAAGGCCAGTGCTGCTAAAGTGGTTCGTCAAGCTAAGTTTAATTCTCATATCTGCACATTAATGGTGATGCAAGCTTGTGCAGGCCTAATTTTAGCGCCTTTTATTACCTTTGTTCCAAGCTTTGCTGTTGGGCTTGGTATGTCAGTTAATGATGCGGCATTTTTGATTACTATATTTGGCTTGGTTGGGATTTTTTCAAGAATATTTATGACGTCGATATCAGCCAAATTTAATAGTGAGGCTGGCTTGATTTTTGTTTTGATTATTATTGCTGCTATTGCGGTCACCCTGACATTTACGGCTACCGAAGTGACTATTTGGCAGATTTATGCCGGGGTGATAGGGATTGGATTCACTATAGTGGCGACAAACGCATTGGCGATGGCAATGATTATGCGACATGACTGTTTTGGAGATGTGCCATATGCATCGGGGCTTGTATCTTCAGCGTTCTTCACTGGTTTAGCTGTCGGGCCATTGTTATTCCAATTTAGTAAAAGTCTTATCTTTTCGTCTTATTCCGGTCTGGGATTTATGATAACAGTGTTGTTGCTGTTTGCTATTAGCGTGAGCCGTCTGAGCATTCCGGTCCAGGAATTAAAGGAAGCATCATAATGAAATACTCACCCTTAGCAACGCAGTACGAGTCGGTGATTGATGGGCTATGCCAGCAAATTCAGGCGATTGAAGATCAGTCTCAATCTATTTAGATTATCAGATGAAAATAGCGAGCATCAATGGGTAATGTCAAAGTCGGGGTCTTGGCTTGCGGGTTTTTGGACCGGCAGTTGTTGGTTAGCTGGATACGCTAGTGATAACAGTAAGTTAATTCATTCTAGTCAAGAGCGATGGCAGCAACTGGAGGCTGGAATGCAGGTACCAAGTGTGTTGCGTGCTATGAACGCTTGGTATGGTCTTGGCCCTGCTATCACCCTCGCTGGTGATTATCAGGCGATATCGCTGGCTTTTCAATATAGCGAAGTTTTGGCTAATTCAGTTGCTCCTTGGGGCGGGCTCGCTGTAGGTACGGCAATGGGAGGAGGTGACGCTGGAGATTATCGAATTAATATTGACCCGCTAGCAGCGATTATTGGTTTGTTTGAACAATGCGATAAGTCGGTTTTAGCACAGCAACATCTGGATCTTAGCGTAGCGCATTTATTTACGCGAGAGGGAGATGTTTACACCCACCGCGATTGGCTCAAACATGATACAGAAAAACTATGCCATGTTGAGAGCGAACCTAATTTTTGGCCCCGGGGACAAAGCTGGGGCCTGCTTGGCGCGTCAGTTGCAGCATCGCGTATTTCATCGTGCCATCTTTCGTTGGCAGAACGTTGTTGTGAGCGTTGGTGGCAAAAATATCAAGACAACTTACCCCTGGTTAAAAATTCAAAAGATATTCAGATGAGTGATCCCTCAGCTGCAGTAATCGCAGTTATCGCTATGTTCAAATTAGCAGATCTACAGCTCAATAAAGTGCTGTGGCAACAGCGAGCTCATGCCATTTTAACTCGTGTGATCAGGTCATCTTATTTATCTCATGATACGCATGGTCTGCGTTTTACCGGTTGCCATTATCAAATAAAGCTTAATCAATATGGCATGACCGAAATGGCCTATGGGTATTTTTTTCTGTTACAAGCGTTATTGATTGCGACTAATAAAATCAGCGCAATTGACTTTTAGATTTTATTCAGGAGTAGAAAATGCAATACAACATAGTGATTTGTATTATCGCGCAATCTTTCCAAGTCAGTGATGGTGTTAGTTATGTTATTGAACGACTGAAGGGCAGTCGTAAAACTGCTGCAACGATGGTTTTATCACAACAGTTCAATCCAATTGTTCATCAGGCACTGTTCGAGCAACTGTTACATCAGGGCAAAGCCTATTTAGCGGCTAATAATCAGAAGTATGATTTCGATTTTACAGTTTTAAAGTTTGAAAGTATCGCCACTGCAAAAGTTTATCTTCAGCAACATGATA
>JABSRS010000164.1 GCA_013214885.1 Gammaproteobacteria bacterium | reverse complement strand
ATTACCTGAAGTTTTAGCACCAGCGAGTTTAGTCCATATCACCAATTTTTGTCCTAAGCGCAGGGTATCTTTAGGGGCCATGCCATTCCATTTAGCGATAGATTTGTGATTCACCTGATATTTACGCCCAATATCCCAGAAGTTATCACCAGATTTTACGATATGAGTTCGCTTGCTTCCCTTGCGAGGTTGCGACTGTTTTTTAGCTAATCGAGATTGTGCGCTTAACTTATAGGCTGATAAATCTTTGGTCGAAACTGGAATAAGTAAAAACTTACCTGCGCGAATACTACTCGAGTTAATGTCATTAACATCTTGAATCACCGCAACTGTAGTTTGGTGGCGTTTGGCAATCACGCCTAAGTTATCGCCATTTTTAATCTTATAACGGACCCAGCTGACTCGGTCGCTGGCTTTTGTTTTCGACAATGCGGTGGAAAATTGTCCCGCTTTATCTAAAGGTAACAATAACTGATGACTACCATTGGGATCTGTCGCCCAGCGGTTAAATCCTGGGTTAAGACGATGTAGCTCATTTAACTCCATATCGGCGAGTTTCGCGGCAAACGCCAGATCTATTTGTGATTTAGTGTCAACAAGTATTAGCTTTGCTTCATTGGCGATATTTGGCCAAGTGATATCAAATTGCTGTGGATCTTTTAAAATCTGGGCCAGTGCTAACAAGCGCGGCACATAATCTTTGGTTTCTTTGGGTAATTTTAATGACCAAAAATTGGTCGGTTTGCCTGCTTTGCGATTCTTCTTAATCGCGCGACCAACTCGACCCTCGCCAGAGTTATAAGCTGCGATGGCATGGAGCCAGTCGCCTTTAAAATACTTATGTAAATATTCTAAATAATCTAACGCGGCATTGGTTGAGGCATAAACATCACGGCGGCCGTCGTACCACCAGTTTTGCGCTAAGCCAAAACGGGTGCCGGTGCCAGGAATAATTTGCCACATTCCCGACGCTCGGCCATGAGAATATGCAAACGGGTCAAATGCACTTTCAACAATTGGCAGTAGGGCAAGTTCAAGCGGTAATCCGCGTTTTTCTATCTCACTAACAATGAGGTGAAGGTAGGGTTGCCCACGTTTCGAGACGCGATTGATGTAGTTGGGGTGTTTTAAGTACCATTTACGCTGAGCAATGATTTGTTTATTGATTGGCTGCTTAAGCTCTAATTGCATCGCAACTCGTAGCCACAAGTTATCAACCTGTTGTGGGGTAAGTGGTTTTGGTACTATTTTTTCGACGATCGGCAGTAACTGCTGAGCTGGTTTTGTAACGGTTTGAGGCGTAATTTTAGTTGGTTTTACTTGCTCAGTTGCCGTTTGGCTTTCCTGCTGGGTTAAGCTGCAACCGCTAAGCAGCACTAAAGCAGAGGATAAAAATACAGATAGGGTAAATCTCGACAAAATAGCCACTCGTTAACGAAAAATAGCGGCTATTGTAACTGATCTTGACATAATATGCTTGGACATTAGTTTTGTGTGGTTGGCACTTAGCTCAATCTACTTATTAATGCTTAACTTGGCTGCTGTTTATTAGCACCTAACAGCGAAAAAGGCCGCAAATTTTAAAGCTTGCGGCCTTTTTTAATTTAACGAAATTGGTATTATGACTGCTCTTGAGCTGATTCTTCTCGAGGTAAAACCAGGTTAAGGACAATAGCAACTAGCGCACATAAGCTAATCCCTTGGATATTGTAACCACCAAAGTTTAAGGCCATGCCGCCAATCCCAAAGACTAAGACAATAGCAAAGATAATGAAATTACGCGGTTGTTCGAAATCGACCTTGGCTTTAACCATGCTACCTAAACCAACACTGGCAATTAGGCCGAACAATAGCATCATGATCCCGCCCATCACCACACCAGGAATAGTTTGAAGTAGGGCACCAAGCTTACCCACAAATGCCATAATGATTGCGGTAATAGCAGCCCATGTCATGATCCGTGGATTAAAGGATTTAGTTAGTATTACCGCTCCTGTAACTTCTGAGTACGTCGTATTAGGTGGACCACCAAGTAACGATGCCGCAGTGGTGGCGATACCATCACCTAACAGCGTACGGTGCAGACCAGGCTTTTTCAAGTAATCCTTACCAGTAGCTGAGCTAATCGCCAACACATCACCGATGTGTTCTATCGCAGGAGCCAATGCAACAGGCAACATGTAGATAATAGCTTCCAGCTTAAACTCTGGCGCGGTAAAATTAGGCATTGCTAACCACTGGGCGTTTGTCACGGGTGAGAAATCAACGATGCCATGATAAAGCGACAAGCTATAACCAACGACGATACCCGCCAAAATAGGCACTAAACGCATAAATCCTTTACTAAACGCAGCGACTAATAAGGTGGTAATTAATGCTGGTAAGGAAATGCTTAATGCCAATGATTGATCAAACAACTGAACTGAGCCATCACCCGTACGACCCAATGCCATATGAACAGCATATGGAGCGAGTGACAAGCCAATCACCATGATGATTGGGCCAGTAACAATTGGCGGCAAGTATTTGTGGATAAAGCCAACGCCACGCATTTTAATTATGCCACTAAAGAGGGCGTAAACTGCGCCAACAATCATTAACGCGCCCATAGTGGTAGGAATGCCCCAAGTTTGGGTTCCGTACATAATGGGTGCAATAAAGGCAAATGAAGAAGCCAAAAATACTGGCACTTGTCCTTTGGTCACTAATTGAAATAATAAGGTACCAATACCTGCGGTACATAATGCGACGTTAGGATCTAATCCTGTTAGCAACGGCATTAAGACCAGTGCCCCAAAAGCAACAAACAACATTTGGCTGCCTGTTAAGATTTCTTTTAACAGCGAGCCAGGTGTTTGTCCTGTAGTGTTAACTTCCATAATCTACCTATTGTTCTAGTTATTTGGTGCCGAAAATCTTATCACCCGCATCGCCAAGACCAGGTAAAATATAACCTGCGTCATTAAGACAATCATCAATCGAAGCAGTGTAAAGTTCAACATCGGGATGAACTTTCTCCATTGCTGCAATCCCTTCAGGCGCAGCAACCAATACTAAGGCTTTAATTTGCTTACAGCCGCGCTCTTTTAACAGGTCGATAGTGGCGATCATCGAACCACCAGTTGCCAACATCGGATCGATAACTAACGCGATACGCTCATCAATTTGGCCAACTAACTTCTCAAAGTAAACAACAGGCTCAAGAGTTTCTTCGTTGCGGTAGATCCCAACCACTGAAATACGAGCACTAGGGATAAGCTCAAGAACGCCATCCATCATGCCAAGTCCTGCACGTAGAATAGGCACGACAGTTACTTTTTTACCCTTGATTTGCTCAACTTGGATTTCGCCATTCCAGCTATTGATTATTTTAGTTTCAAGTTCAAAATCTTTAGAAGCTTCATAAGTTAATAAACAACCAACTTCCGATGCTAACTCCCTAAAACGTTTAGTGCTGATGTCGGCTTCACGCATTAGGCCTAATTTGTGTTTGATAAGAGGATGATTTACTTCTACGACTTTCATAATAACTCCAACAATGGACAGGACTAACAAAATTTGGCGTATTATACGCCTGTTGATCAGATAAATCATGATTTAAAACATAGAGTATGGTGCTTTTTATCAGAAATATTATTGGTTAAACAAATGACTTTCTTGCGTTTGTTGGCTTAACCGCTTGTAGTGAAGCGGTCTCAGTTCCTATTAGCGACTGCGACAAGGTTGTTGGGCATGTCAGTAAAGTATTGGCTAAATTTGCTCCAAGTCACAAAGAAATGCTCAAGCAATGCAAAGCCGCAACAGATGGAACCCGAGGTTGTGCTATGGCCGCACAGAAACCGATGGCATTGTCACAATGTGATTTTTGATCCTGCCAATTTGTGTGAGATCGATGTGTCTATCAAAGCTTGATTAATTTTTGGGATCAGTGCGCGGTGTTTTTGGTGAACAAATAAAAACATCGCTTGCTTGGACAAGGGGGGATTGATTAACTTTATTTTGGTCAATCCTTTGTGATCGATTATTTCGAGCCCTTTGTTTTTGCTATACACAATAACGTCGAAGCGCTTTGATGCCAGCATGTTAAACATAGTTTCAGCATTGCCAACAGGGTAACTATGCTTAAAGTGAGCAATATTTTTTTCGACAATCTTCCAGCCTGTGACATAGCCAATTTTGTAATCAGCTAATGCTGACCAGCCATTGGTCAAATCAATGTCCTTATTGTGACTAAAAGCTACAAATTGTAAGTGACCAATCCGCTGCGGCACCTTGAGTAAATTGGGATAGAATTCACTAATTGTCGCGATGCGCATAAATTCACCATCAACAATACCATTATTGTCTTCTCTGATTGATCGTTCTGGTGGTTTTACATCGATAGTCAAATCGATGTTTAGGCGCTTAAAGGCATCCTTAATTAACTCATTGGTCGGATTTTTTTTAGCATATTGTAAATTGGGTGAGAGCCAAGTATTTAAAACAAAAAAGCCTGACTCACTCGCGGCATTGAGTGGTGTGATTAATATTGTTAAAAATAGACCTAGAAAATATTTCATGAGGCTCTGCTTGCGTTGAGTGAAACCTGAACGATTAATGGCAGTTTATTGAATTTGGCACAAAATGCAAATATCTCGTTGAGGTAAAAGGTAAGCTTATATTTCATGACCTGCTTTTAATTGTTTAATCCAATAACGGTTCGGATTAAGTTGATTTAATAATGCTTGCGAAATAGGTTGCGGCTGGCCAGTTAACTGACAGGCAAGTATTTCAGCTAAATATGTCGCCGAACATAAACCACGCGAGCCTAAAGCGCCGAGTAAATATAAATTAGGGTAATGAGGGGCGTTTTGATATTTGGTGGCAGGTTTTCCTCGCCTTAAGTCGTGATAGTCAATCGCTGTTTGTTGAGCATTAGGGATCGCGCCGACCATCGGTAAATGATCTTTTGCACTTAATCTAATCCCAACCTTACCCATTATTGCAATTGGGGTTATTGATTGCGCCCAAGCACTGGAGTTAGTGCAATCAAGCAATTTACTAATATTTTCATGTTGTTCACACTCGGTTAAATTATCATTAACTTTGTCACGCTCAAAGCTAGCACCAATACAATGTTGTTCTTGGTGCTCTGGCGTTAAGTAGCCTTGATAGCAGAGTACCGTTTTAAGTGAGCGCAGCTCACGCGTGGTGTCAATATGGCTTACTTGGCCACTGGTTTGGTATAAGGCAAGATTTTTGGTTTGTTTAAATTTGGTTAATTGATGACCGTTCGCCAAAATTAAATGAGATGCTATTAATTGACCTTGGTTGGTCTCGAGTTGCCATTGTTGATCGACATATTCAAATTTGTCTACTGTGGTATCAAATGTAATCTTGATACTAGTTAGCGTTTTGGCTTTTTCAATCAGTGCCATAGTGATTTCTCTAGGGCTTAACCAAGCACCATCTGGGTAATAAAGCGCCTGATGTGGTACCGACACTCCAGCGACTTGACTTGCTTGAACAGGGTCTAGCATGTGGACAAATTCATTGGGAAAAGCACCATTGCTAATGATTTTCTCAAAACGTTGGCGTAATTTATCTTGATAGGCTAACTGCAATACCCCGCAAAACTCACCACTAAAGGCATATCCTTGTGCTCTAAGCGGCAGCAATGTTTGGCGGGTATAGAAAAAAGCCTGGCTGTATAACTGGCTTAAATAGTCGTGTTGAGAGTTTATCAGGGGATAAAAACCACCTTGGCGATTACCCGACGCACCTAACGCCAGTTTACTGTCACTACACACTAATGTGATATTGATGCCACGTTTTGCTAATGCCAAGCATAGGGCGGCACTAGCAATCCCACCGCCAACAATCGTCACTTCTTTTATTGCCTGTCCTGGCGGTCGATAATACCAGCTTGGCGTGGTCGAGTTTGCATGGCGCCGGCTAAAGCTCGCTGTCAAAATTGGTGGTTTATTACCAAGGCCTTTAACTTTATTTATTGAAAAACCGTGGCGTTGTAATCCTGTTTGAACATCGGCGGTGGCGCTAAATGTGGTTAAATTAGCCTGATCCTTGGTGATTTTTGCCATCTTTAAATACAGCGAGTCATGCCACATTGCGGGATTTTTGCTGGGTGAAAAACCGTCTAAAAACCAAGTGTCAATTAGCCCGTGAGCGGGGGAACTGACTTGGGGGAGCGTCTCAGTAATATCACCGAGCCATAAATCCAATATAACTTCGCCATGGCCAACCTCAAAATTTAGGCGATGACAACCCGCCACTGCTTGGGGGTATCGTTGCTGTAAATGGTTAGCATAAGGTGTTAATTGCGGCCATCGTTGATGGACATTTTTTAAATCAGCGAGGGTTAAAGGGTGTTTTTCAAAACTAATAAAATATAAATGTTTGAGTTGATGAGTAGGATTTTCTCGTTTGAATGATTCAAATGCTTGGCAGGTCGCCAAAAAGTTTAGCCCACAGCCAAAACCTGTTTCTGCAATGACATAAAATGTTTGGTGGCATTGTTGCCACCGCTGTTCTAAATTATTGTGGCTAATAAAAACATCACGAGCTTGTTCTAACTCATTGTCACTAGTAAAGTAAACATCATCGAACAGTTCAGAGTAAGGCTCGCCTTTATTATTCCAACAAAGCTGGGCAGAGATTATTTTATGTGGCAAAAGTTTAGTTCCATCAACAAGATCGGTGCTATTATCTCATTAATTGATCAAAGCTGACCACTACGTAGTGAAAATATTATTACAATAACCACAAGCCATTATAAAGACAGGATTTAACATGAAACGCGCAGTTATTACAGGCATAGGTATCGTATCGAGTATTGGTAACGATGTTAAGGAAGTTACTGAGTCATTAAAAACCGGTAAAAGCGGTATTAGTTATTCGCAACAATTTGAAGATATAGGATTGCGCAGTCACGTCTGGGGCGATATTAATATCGAACCTAGCGAGTTTGTTGACCGTAAAGCATTGCGTTTTATGGGTAAAGCTTCTGCTTATACCTATATCGCGATGGCCCAAGCAATTGCTGATGCCAAACTAACCGATGAGCA
>JABSRS010000163.1 GCA_013214885.1 Gammaproteobacteria bacterium | reverse complement strand
TAGAGTGAAATCTAATTGTTGGAGCAGCACGGCTGATGAGTACACAATAAAATCGACAATCGCTGACGCTGAAATAATAAATGCCATGGGCTTAAAACCCCATTTGAAATCTGAACTGCCTTGGCGATAAAGAAACTCAACCATCACTAGTAACGATATTGCTTGAATTAGTTGCGACATAAACAACCAAATCGGATCGGTTATTATTTTAAAATTAAAACAAACTGACATTAAAACTGATGCTAAAACTACCACATAAAACCAACGTAACTTATGTTTAAAGTTAATTAAACCTGCGATTGAATCCGTCTTAATTAATAGGCTAATACACAAAAATCCCCAAGCTATATTCTTGAGTAATTCCAACACTAATATTGGGTATTGCGAATGACCATTAATAATGGTCGAGTACTGATGAATGCTCCAAAAACCACTGATTAATATCGCCCCAAACAAGACCTTGGAATTAACATTTCTAAGCCCTGTTGTGATGAGTAACAACAGCAAAAAAATAAAAAATATACCAACGATTAAATAACTATAACCTCCAATAATCTCCACTATTTATCCTTTAGTTCTTGTTGAGCAATCGATCTATTTTTGTTTCGAGAGTTCTAATCTTTTCAATGATCTCTTTTAATAAATTAACCAAGGGTTCGGAATTGTTTCTGCCCTGTAGGGCTGGTTGAACTATAGTTTTTGGATTGATTAGCTGTTTTTTCATCGTCACGGCCATGGTGAGTTCGCCCGACATTTCACTAATAACCGCGTCGATAGCTTCAACGTTAAAGTGCTTAAGCTCTTCAATAAACCCAAACAACATTAGCCGGTCCATAAACAGATTTATCATCCGTGGTACCCCTTGGGTCTTGGCATGAATAATTGAATAAGCGGTAAAGGAAATAAGCGAGTCACCTTGCCATCCCGCTTTCGCTAAGCGATGTTTGATATATTCCCGCGTTTCTTCTTGGGTTAAAGGCTGAAGATGGCAAGAGGCGATTATCCGTTGTCGAAACTGTTCCATCCCAGGCGATTGAATGATCGTTCTCAACTCATCTTGGCCTAACAAAAAACTTTGAAATAAAGGATGATTTCCTACTTGGAAATTTGACAACATTCTCAGTTCTTCAACTGATTCCGCGGGCAGGTTCTGGGCTTCATCGACCAGTAGGACCGCACGTTTTCCTTGTTGATGTAATGAGATTAAATATTGCTCAAGTGTGTACAATAAAGACGTTTTATTATTGGATTCACACTTTAAGCCAAACGCTAGCACAATCATTTCAAGTAACTCTTTGGGATCGAGCATCGTGGTGACCAATTGAGCAGCCACCACATTACCACCCTCGACATGTTCGAGTAATGACCGAGCTATGGTGGTCTTTCCTGTCCCAATTGCACCCGTGATAACGATAAAACCTTCTTGTTGCGACAGCCCATATTTTAAATAGCTGATGGCCTTTTTGTGGAGGTCACTTGAATAAAAAAACTTGGGATCAGGACTGAGCTGAAAAGGTTTGTGAGATAGACCATAAAATTCCTCATACATCGATTAAAATTCCTTAACTAGACTGAAAGAAATTCGATTTTCATCATAACTTAATAACGAACCTGTGCCATCGCGAGTGAGGTGAGATAGTTGGATTTTAGCTCGAGCGAGTCGAGAGAAACGGTGACTATAGCCAAGACTAGCAATGCGGTCTTGGGCACTAGACGCGGTCGGTAGTTGGCTGTCTACTTTACTTTGGCGCAATGACAGCGCGAAGTCGATGTTTGCGCGGCGACTTATTTGATAGTCAATATTAAACGAGCTGTATCTTTCGTCTTTTTCGCGATCTGTTTCAAGGGGAGTTCTTCGGACTCTAGAATGACTTAAAAACAGCGTTAATTTACGTTTGGTATAGCTAATATTGGCATTAAAGTGTTTATCTAAATAGGTTTGATAATTTAATTCTGGTAAAAAATTGGTGGCACTAATTAATTGTTCATTGACGCCTATTGTTGGGTTTAATTCAGTAGAAAAAAGGCAATTACTAAGATTAAACTCACCCTCATTTGGACAAATTAAGTTGCCAGATATTGGCGAAGAAAACTGGGCTAAGCTATAACTTGAAATTTGTTCATTATAGCTAATGTTGGCCGATAGCCTTTTTAAACGGTAACTAAATTGTCCTTGAAAATAATTGCCATAAAATCGTTTGCCACTGACCAAATATAACTGAGTTCGTTGACTGGGTTTTAAATTGATTTCGAGGCTATAAAAATTGCTATACCGGTCATCTAGACTTTCATTGTACGCAATTTTTATATCAATTTTGTTACTGGGAAACCAGCGCAATCCGCCACCATAATTAGACGAACCTATATTATTACCAGGCGTACTGGTTAAGTTAGAGTCTTGTTCAAAATACTGGATGAAGAACCAAAAATCTTGATAAAACTTAAACCCTACACTTGCTTGATAATCTCTGATATATTGACTTTTACTGTATTGTAAACTCGTTAGTTCATAGTTGTTGGCACTAATATTCCAATAACTATTGTCAGTCTCTGGTGGGTTTTCAATCGTCACGGAACTGGCTATCGCATCGCTATTTAACTGATTATCAGAACTGTGTGATTTATTGGCCTGAAGACTTAAATGATAGGCAAATAAATCAGTAAATACCGAGTCAAATTTTGAACTGAAGAGGTAATCTGAAATGTCAGTACGATTGATTGCAAAGTCGGATTTTCCAGCTCTGATCCCATTGGATAAGTTATTAACTTGTTTTCCTTTGCTTGCCGATATTTGAGTTAACCATTTATTGTTAAATAAGCTAAATTGCAACTTGCTGTTAAAATGATCGTAAGTATCATTTAATTGGCTTTTCGACTGGTAACTAATGTCGGTAATTTGGTAGTTTAAGAAGAAATTTAAATGTTTTCCCGTCGATTTGATGTGCAGCCCAGGGGTGATTTGGGTCACCCACGATGATTCTTTAGCTTGTTGCTGAATCACAATATTATCAGAGTACGACTGGGTAAGGTTGAGATCCGGCGAAACGTTCCAATTGAACGCCATAATGGGCGCTGACGCTAAATATAAGGGGAAAACAATAGTCGCTTTATTAAAGCCCATAGTAATTTCCATATCCGTAATTATATCCGTATTTTTGGCGTTTTCTTTCATTCGATTTATTTAAAATAAAACCGATTGCAAGTTCGGGGGCTAGTAATTTAACAGCCTCCTGAACACTCGATACCTTGGTTTTAGCCTCTTCAATGACGACTACCGCCTGGCCACTTAAGCTGCTGAGTACCTGTGTTTCACTAACACCGAGTAACGGTGGTGAGTCCAGAATAATCACTCGGTCTGGGTAGCGCGTGGCTAACTCCTCGATTAACTTTTCCATCCGATCACTGGTTAAAAGCTCGTGACTGAGGTGGTGTCTACTTCCTGATGGCAATAATTTGAGTTTGTCGATATTAGTACTATAGATAACATCACCGATATCATCAACGTGACCAAGGAGGTAATCGAGCAAGCCATTGGTCGACTCATACTCAAGCTCTTTACCAATACTTGGATTGACGACATCGGCATCGATTAGTAATACCGTCTTATCTTGCTCGAGCGCGATACTCAGTGCCAAGTTAATCGAAGTGAACGTTTTTCCCTCATTGGGGGCGGTACTGGTAATTAAAATAATATTGGGATTTTTCAATAATTGTGATGGTTTACCAAAAGCATTAATTAGCAGCTTGCGTTTAATAAAGCGATATTCCTCGTTAATCTGACAACGCTCTGTTGAGTTAGTCACCATATTATTGGCGGCGAGCAAGTTTAAATTGATATTAATAAAAGGGTGACCTTCATGATCTGAGTTGTTGGTTGCTACTGACTCAACATTGGTAGCGGCCGTGCTAACTTGAGGATTCTTTTGATCGCTAGCATTTTTTTTGTACTGTGCTCTTTCTATGGTACTCATTAGCCACCTCCTAGAGTTAGCATCGGTAAGGCAGAATTAATGGGAACAGAGACATCTACAATCAGTATTCCTGCGTAAACTATGACTAAGCCGAGTAATAAGCTGGCAAATAATACATTTTTGATTGAGTTCTTTCTAATCATCGTTTCATTGCCACTTAATGATACCGACCCTAATACCGGGTAACCTGATATTTGAGTTAACTGGAATGGCGTTAACACCACTGAACTGAGCTGGCTTAATAAGAAGGCAATTCCAACCCCACTGCCAATGCCAAGAATAAGCACTACGGAGTTAAGAAAAAATCGATTCGGTCCAACGGGCTTAGGTTTCACTCTTGGCGGGTCAATGACCTTAAATTGAATATCATCGACTGATAAATCTGCCTTTTCTGATAAAAGAGCCGATTCACGTCGGCGTAACATTTCTTCATATTTTTGTTTGGTGATTAAATATCCACGGTTTAATGCGGTTAATTTAGCCTCGACTTCAGGGATTAAGTTTATTTTAGACTTGAGATTGACAACCTTATCTTTATAGGCTTTTACTCGAACAGTGATTGCAGCAATATCCTTTTCCAAATTAATCACATTTAAACGCATTTCTTGAAACACAGGATTTTCATTTAATGCGGAGTTAACAACGCCATTCTCATCATATAATCGACTAAACTCAGCAACTTCTTGAACGCGTAGTTGATTTAATTTTGCCAGCCGGTTCGTTACTTCGATTACATCGGGGTGTTGCTCGGTATAGCGTAATATAAGTTGATCTAAACGTTGCTCTAGGCTGGCGATGCGTTGATCAAACTGAGTGGTGATGCTTTGGTTTAGTCTCGGTAATAAAATGCCAAAAGATGGCATTTCTCCTGCTAACTGTTGATTGGCCATTTTTAATTGTGTTTGTTTTTCAATTAATAATAGGTTGGAACGTTCGTATTGATCTTGATATTGCTTTAATACGTTATAGTACCCAGTGTCTCTTCCAACAATTAAGTTGCCATTTAGCTGTTTAAATTCTGTCAGTTGCTGCTCATTTTTGGCCAGCCGTTTCTCATATTCATTGATTTGCTCATTCAAAAAGTTACGGGCGGTAAGCGTATCGGAGCGCGATTGTCCCATCGTGTTTTCAACAAAAACTTTTAACACCGCTTTTACAACATCTTCTGCTTGTGACGGGTCAACACCAGAAAAAGAGATGGTATAAAGATTTTCTCGGGTTGTAGCACTCATTTTTATTTTTTTTGATAAGCTATCAACCAACGCATCAAACTCAGTTTTGTTATTGGTTAAAATATCCATATCAACCATCCGCAGTATTTTTTCTAAATTGGGTCTGCTTAATAAGGTTTTAACCATTAAATTTACTTGTTGCTGTGCATTGGCATTGAGGGTTAGTCCCTGTAATAGGGGCTTGAGAAGAGTCTGGGTATTGACATAGACACGCGCACTTGCCTGGTATTGATCTGGTATGGTGGTGACTGCGATCCATCCGCTAATACAGACTGCCCAAGAGACTAAAACTATATATCTCTTTTTTAGCCAAATACCGCGAGCAATGATCCATATTTGCTCGAAAAATTGTTGCATTTATGCCTCTCTATTTAAGAAGTTAACAGGTTTAGCTATTAAATTAATGGCTTAAAACCATGCTTCAGGAATAATAATAATATCGCCTGGTAGCACATCAGCATTAGCAGTGATATCCCCCGACTTAACAAGATCGTCGAGTGCTACTCGAAAAGTAGTTTCAATGCCATTGACTACTCTAATTAGTCGGGCGTTGTTACCATCAGCAAACTCAGTTAAGCCACCGACTACGACCATTACGTCAAGTAAGGTCATGTTTTCTTTGTAATTAATTGCTTTTGGGTTTAATGCCTCGCCAACTATTCTGATTTGTTCGCTAAAAGGACCAACAAATTTAGTTACCGTGACTGATACGATAGGATCACGGATAAATTTACTAAGAGAGGTTTCTATTTCTCGCGCTAACATGGTTGGAGTTTTTCCCGACACTGGAATGTCTTCCACTAGTGATGTCGTTATTTTGCCATCTGGACGGACAATAAAACGACCGGATATTTCTGGATTTCTCCACACAAATATTTGGACAGAATCGCCTGGACCGATTAAATATTTATAGTCACTAACAGAGGTTGTTAATGAAGGATGTACGGTAGCTGTTGGCAGTAAGGGTGATGATGTGCAGCCAGCCAGTAGTGTTATTGAAACAACAATCCCTAATTTTAGAGCAGCTATCCTTTTTATTGTTGCGGTCATGAAAATCCCTCCATTTGGTTTAACCAGTATTTTTTGTGTTTTTTCGTACCTTATTAAGAATAGACTGATTATTAAATATTAATGTAAATTAATTTTAAATATCGAAAGAGCATCAGGAAAAATCACAATAGGTCAAAAAACCAGCTTAAATAATAAGGTAGCTTAAGCGTAATATGATGTCTAGTTAAGCGAGGGCGAATGTGAAAAGTTAGATGATTGTTATTTTTAATTCAAATAAGAAATAACATAGCAGGGCCATTTACTTGTAAATCCGATATGTTGAACTAACTTTATTAGATACATGTTTTACACGGCTGTAAATGAAGGATCAATAAGGAGAAGGTGAGTGTCGAGCGTTGCCCCTGGATATTTAAATAAAAATAGAGTAGCACTAGTGATATTGGAAAGTGTAATTATTGTACTTTCGATGGCTGTGATTATTGAAACTTCTTATTATTTATTAAAGCATTACCGTCAATTCCTGATCATTACAAAAGATAATGTTTATGTTGCCATTTTATTTTTATTTTTAGTGCAGTTGATTTCTTTGGCATTAGGATTGTATAGCAAAGACTTGCGTGAAAACTTTAAAGGAATTTACCAACGAATTTTCATCAGCTTCCTGTTGGCGACATTGGGTACTATTTGGTTTTTTGGTATTGCCGTCGATAATTTGATCGGGATGCTGCCGATCTGTCTATCTGCCGTTGTGACTTTCTTTATTATTTGCTCCCTGCGATATCAATTACTTCACTTAACAGTCTGTCATTCAATCAAAAGAAAAATATTGGTGCTAGGAGCTGGGAAGCGTGCTGCGGTTATTGAAGAAAGAACTCGCCGTGAAGCCGATCGCAGGCAATTTACCATTCATGCTTATGTTAAATCCACGGGTGATGATAATGACATGATTCAGCGAGATTGCGTGATTGAACTTGACCAAGCGTTGGGCGACTATGTGTCAGCACATGCGATTGACCAAATAGTCATTGCTTGCGATGAGCGTCGCAATAATTTACCGTTTGCTGAACTCACCAGTTGCAAATTAAAAGGTGTCAGTGTGGTTGATGTGTTAAGTTTCGTTGAAGATGAAACTGGCCAA
>JABSRS010000162.1:2344-7356 GCA_013214885.1 Gammaproteobacteria bacterium | reverse complement strand
TTACAAGATAACGAGTTTGTTACCTTAGATTGGAAAGACAATTCAGCCGATATTATAGTCGGTTACACGACAACAGCAGACGAACTTATTGTGGTGACATCTCAGGGGGAAATGCGAGTTTTTGACCCTAGCAATGACTTTGAACTCAGCTATAGCATTACTTTGTGGGAAAGTGTTCCAGAATTCATTCGTGTTTATGAGGATGATCTTCCCGTAGAAATTATCAAAGATCAACGTAATGGCCACATATTTGTTACCGATGAGATTAATAACTTATTGCTTGAAGTCAGCCTGTCATCCACCCCACAGGTAGTTGCACATCAATTGAGTTACAAGCCCGGTGAAATTGCGTGGTTAGGTAGTAAAAAAGCCGATGTTAACCACAAATAAACACTCCTTTTAGGTCATATCTGACAGTCATCTATTTCTACGCACTGCCTGTCAGATTTAATTTAAAGCCCGATTAAAGGTGGCAGAACAACTGGATGCCTACCTATGCAAAATCTAATCAATAAACCACACATAATAGTGCATGATTCGCTATTAATAACCTGTTAAACAGCAACGCACAACAGTGTTAGCTTTATAAGTGGGTAAGTTTAGATACTGGTGGAAATAATTTACTTTTTGAAAAATATAGTCCAAGAATCAAACAAACAAAGTGTAATTCTGTGATGTAACAATATGTCATTTTTCGTATAACCGCGGAATTTTATTTAACTTTACTCAATGTCGAAAAAGAGATGATATGAAAATATTCAAACTGGTAATAATAACAAATTTATTATTTACGTTGAACGCTTGTAATTGGTCTAAGGAACAAATACAGCCCAATAAAAAGTCAGTATCACAAGCACAGATCAAAGCAACGGTGACACCAGAGGAAATGTTGAACAAGGACTTATTAACCCTCATCATCAAGCACAGATTAACTGGAGATCCTACCATTGGCCGAGAGTTACCCTCAATCGATGAGCCGTTGGCTCAACTGGGTGCTAAATTATTTTTTACGAAAGCACTTTCCGGAAATTTAGACGTTGCGTGTGTTAGTTGTCACCATCCTTCATTAGGTGGCGGTGATAATTTAGCACTATCAATCGGGGTTGACGCTGAAATTCCTGACTTACTTGGACCTGGCCGAAGACATAGCAGTGCTGAAGAGTTTTATGATGGTGGTCCAACGGTGCCTCGAAATGCACCGACGACTTTTAACCTCGGTTTATGGGATAAAGTGTTATTTCATGATGGTCGGGTCGAAAGCTTAGGAGGCACCCCAAACTCAAATGGGGATGATGGTCAAGGGATTAGAACGCCTGATGTTGAATTTGGCATGATTGACATTAATTCTGGTGCTAATTTAAGTGTTGCGCAAGCTCGGTTTCCTGTCACATCGGCACAAGAAATGAAAAATTTTGATCACTTTGGTCAATCAACAAACAGCGAAGTGAGGATGTTTCTAGCGCAAAGAGTAGGACTATACGGATTATCCTCTAGTGAGTTAGCGGAAAATTCATGGCTATCTGAGTTTCGAGACGCGTTTGAAGAGCCAGAAGGAATAGCGGAAGAGTTAATAACCTTTGCAAATATTACCAATGCCATTGCATTTTATGAAAATTCACAGGTATTCGTTAATACACCATGGAAAGAATTCATAAATGGCAAGGTAGGCGCATTGTCATTGTCAGCTAAAAGAGGGGCGAGATTGTTTTATGCTACAGTTGAAAACGGTGGCGCCGCATGTGTTTCATGTCATACGGGAGATTTTTTCACCGATGAAAAATTCTACAATTTAGCGATGCCGCAGATTGGTCGAGGTAAAGGTGATGGTAGTGATGCCACCAATGACTTTGGAAGATACCGAGAAACAAAAGTAGATAGCGACAAATTTTCATTTAGAACTCCAACGCTACTTAATGTTGAAGTGACTGGTCCCTGGACTCATGCAGGCGCGTATAACACCCTAAACGCAGTCGTGAAACATCACTTAAATCCAGAAAGTTCAATCACGAATTATGATTGGTCGAGTCTGTCTCCCAATATTCAAGCTCATAACATGACCACTAACACTAAAGCAGCGCTCGATGAATTACAAAAAAATGGAGAAAACGCATATCGTATTATCCCAATGTCTGACAACCAAGTGACAGATATCGTGTCTTTCCTTAAGTCGCTAACGGATCCTTGTGTCAAAGATAGGGAGTGCTTATCTAAATGGATACCTGATGCTAGTGATACTAATCCTGACGGCCTTAGACTAAATGCAATCGATAAAGAGGGAGCATTTTTGTAATAGCTTTAACAAATAATACGTGCTAAATGGCCAGGGAATCTGACCATTGAGCAGAATAAAGGAGAGGTCATAAACCGAGACTGAGTAAACTATATTTCATAGCAATATTTATATCAGGAATTATCGGCAGCAAAGCTTATTGAAATAGCGCAACATTTTAATTTAAGTAATATTAATTCTGTTAGCTGCATTACCTACCAGGTGAGGAAGAGAATATCAGAAAACCAACGACATAAACAAAGAGTTAATAGAATAATTGAAAGTCTCATTAGATAAGTGACTTGACCCCCATGTCTTGTGTCTTGTGAGACCCCATGTGATATAGATAGTTGCAGAGGACAATAATACTGACCACTACAACTATCAAATGTACTGAGTTTGCTTGATGTCAGTTAATGACAAATCGCTGAGCCGATAGCTTCCTTATAAAGTAACGCCTCTTCACAGGTGCGACGATGGAACATTGTTAATGGTGTGCCGTTTTCCCAACAGCCAGTGATCAATGCCTTTCTAAATATGTCGCAGATGTTTTGCGGTAAATTTATCGCCACTTGTTCAAACACTGTTATGCGACCTCTTGTTGTTTGTTGTCACTGTGCGCTGAATCAAGCAGCTGAGGTAAAGGGTTACGGGAGCCAACTGCTTGTTCAATCGAGGTAAAACCATCTTGACGCATTAATTTAACCAGCCCGCGATTAATTTCACTAATATTTTGTGGTCCATCGAAGATCATCGTTGTAATCATGTGCAGTAAATTAGCCCCTGAAGTGATTTTTTCATAAGCATCTTTGGCGGTGAAGATTCCGCCGACGCCAATGATGGTTAACTCACCACGGGTTTTTCGATAAACATGACGTATTACATTGGTCGAAATTCGTTGTAAAGGTAATCCGCTCATTGCACCTTTCCCTTGCGGTAGCAGCCCTAAATTAGAAGGGTACTCAGAGGCAATGTGTTCTTGATTGGTTTCAGGTTTAGCAAGATTGGTTAGCACCACGCCTTCCATTTTGTGCTTAATGCAGCCATCAATTATGACATCAATTTCAGTAAAGGTTAAATCAGCTGCTAATTTTACGTAAATAGGGCGCTTAGTTAGCGGCCTAATTTTTTCAGTTACCGCGCTCAACAATGCGTCAAGATTATCTGGATTAACGAAGGGTTCGCCATCTTGAGTATTCGGACAGCTAATATTGATCGTAAAATAATCACCAATATCAGCAAATAGGGATAAGGTTTTAATGTAATCACGAATTGATTCTTCTAACACAAAATCTGGCGAAACATTAGATTTAGCCGCATTAATTCCCACTTTTAACCGTCCAAAATCTGTATTGACTAAGTTTGAAGCTATTTTTTCTGCCCCTTGGTTATTTAAACCATACCACACCACGATGGATTTCGACTTAACCATTCTAAACAATCGTTTACCAGGGTTTCCTGGACAAACTTCACCAGTAAATGAGCCTAACTCTGCCAAACCAAATCCCAATGCAGGATAGATCTTTGTGAGCTCGCCATCCTTATCAAACCCGGCAGATAAGCCTACGGGGTTACGGTAATTTACGCCATCAACAGTGGTATTTAGGCTGCGATGATTATAATCATACAACAAGGCGGTAATGGCTCTGGTTATTGGATTGCTGCCTAAAAATACGCCGCCTTTTTTTAGGGTGTAATGGGCGTTTTCAGGGTCCATAAGAAAAATAACCGGTCGCATTAGCCGATAAAGTGCCCACAATATGAAATTTCTGATCCCAACAATAAAGCTCATTTTATTTCCTCTATTAAATACGTTAATTGAATTCACCTAGATGATAATAGATCTCATTCTCATTTGTAAATAGTTAATGTTGTATTTTTTTAAGTCAATCAATCGGTAGGGTGCTGTTTATTTTACTTGAATAATTATTGATATATTATTATGATAATGAGAATCATTCTCATCGAAGGTTAAGTATCATGACCGAATTTCGAAAAACCCTAATATCTTTATCTCAAAACGATAAGCTTGAACAATACATCGAACTGGCTAATGCGATTGAACAAGCAAATATGCCACAGCAACATGATATTTTCTTTTCTTTCTTCAAACTCGGAAATGATTTTGCTAGTTCATTGAATGACGACCAACAATGGGCACTATTCTTATCTCAGTTCGAGTTGGTTTTACGATCTATTTTAAATAGTTCGCTACCTAGTTCATGGCGTAGATCTTGTTATGAAGCTTTAAATAATCCTTTACTCTCGCTACAACGTATTGCAAAAAATAATGACAGGAAAAGGCAATTAACAAGCTGCTATATTAAATTTAACAAAGAAGTATCAACGGTTTTTAAATTACATCCTTTTTAATCGATTTTTTAGAGAACAACTAATGATGAAAAAATTTAGAATAGAACATGATTCAATGGGCGAGCTAAAGGTTCCTGAACAAGCCTTGTATGGCGCGCAGACTCAACGTGCCGTCAACAATTTCCCGATCAGTGGGCAGCGGATGCCATTGCCGTTTATTCAAGCAATTATTCAGATTAAGTCAAGTGCGGCGGCGACCAACCAAGCGCTTAACTTAATACCAACACATCTCGCTGAGGCAATTATCAATGCCTGTAACGATCTGCTAACGCGTGATGATTTATTGAACCATTTTCCAGTTGATATATTTCAAACTGGTTCGGGCACAAGCTCAAATATGAATGTCAATGAAGTGGTTGCGCATTTAGCT
>JABSRS010000162.1:0-2334 GCA_013214885.1 Gammaproteobacteria bacterium | reverse complement strand
AAAATACAACCACAAAAAAAACTCAATTCAGCAAAAGAAACTACTACCGAAATCAACAGAATCATTTTGCTCTTAAAGAAAGAAGGATTCTACACAATTACTACTGACAGTATTACCCTTGAAAAGAAAGCAAAAACGGTTGAGCACTTGGTTAAGACTGGGCGGACGCATCTAATGGATGCAATGCCTATTACCATGGGGCAAACGTTGATGAGTTGGCAGGCTCAAATTAAAGCAAATATAGTGCGCCTGTGTACTTTGAAATCCTCAATTGGGCAGCTCGCCCAAGGTGGTACTGCGGTAGGAACTGGAGTCAATGCTCATCCTGAGTTTAGTGCCCAATTTAACCGTCATTTAAGCCAAACCACTGGCGTGTTATTTACCCCCGCTGATAATCTATTTGCCCTAATCAGCTCACAAGATACCGCCGTCGCACTTTCGGGAGTGCTTAAAACAACAGCCGTCTCGTTAATGAAAATTGCCAATGATTTACGCTGGATGAATTCTGGCCCACTGGCAGGGCTTGGTGAAATCGCGTTAGAGGCACTTCAACCTGGTTCTTCTATTATGCCAGGTAAAGTTAACCCAGTGATCCCAGAGGCTACAGCGATGGTTTGTGCTCAGGTTATCGGTAACGATACTGCGATCACTATTGGCGGACAGTCGGGTAATTTTGAGCTCAATGTGATGTTGCCAATGATTGGGGCTAATTTAATTCAAAGCCTTGAGTTGCTAAGCAATAGCAGTCGTTTACTGGCTGATAAAGCGATAGCAACGTTTGAGGTTAATGAGAAAATAATTGCGCAAACCTTAGACAAAAACCCAATATTAGTGACTGCTCTTAATCCTATTATTGGCTATGAGTTGGCGGCAAAAATAGCTAAGATTGCCTATCAACAGCAGCGAGCTATTATCGATGTAGCCCTTGAACATACCGAGCTATCACGCGAGGAATTAACCATTTTATTAAACCCTCTAAAACTAACCAGAGGTGGATTTTAAGCACAACCTCCTGTTCTTGATGTCGGTGTGTTTAATCAATACCGACATTAAGCGCGTAAAAAAACGATTACTGAGACACTGATTGGTAGTGGCTAATATTAATCTAGCTGGTGTCGGCTCAATCCCAAACGCCAATTATTAGTCTTATGAGCTGCTAGCCATTAAGTTCCGTTGTAGTACAGTGAATTTGTTTTGTAAGGGATTAATAGTTTAATTAAAAGTCTTATGGGATAAGTGACTTGACCCATGCCCTTAGAAAAATGCCGTTTATACTCACGATAAGTAATAAACGACATGAATATTAGATCAAATTAAAGTCTTATCCTGCGGTAAAAAATTAGCTATTATTTGTTTTAGCATTAAAGTAAAAACGCTAGTTTATACTCGGGACCATTGGATTTTAGAGCGTTACAAAACCAGCACTTTCATTGATTATGGATGTACTATGCTTTGTTTAAAGCTTACAAAAATATATTATCATCGTGTTGAAAAGAGGGTCAAGTCACGTTTGTTATGAGACTTTGCTTCCTTTGTCTACCTTGAAATCTAGAGCTTGATATTGCTAGTTAGGATATCAACGGAAACAACAATTACAAGCACTGGATTCATGCTCTGAAGTGACTATTAATATAGCTTATAATTTAGGGTGTCATTTGCCGTAATTTTTTTACGGCAGTGATTTTTATATGTTAAGCTAGAAATAATTGCACGATCCGAGAGAGTTATACCCATGCTATTAGAATTATCAGTTAAGAATTTTCGCAACTTTAAAAATTGGTTTAAATTTGATCTTTCAACAGATCGAGATTATCAATTTAATACTGAGTCCATTTCAGAAAAAGAGAAAATAGTCAGGCATTCAATAGTATATGGTCATAACGGTGGCGGTAAGTCTAACTTAGGACTCGCTATTTTAGATTTGACTTGTCATCTTAATGATAGCTCTATCATGCCTAGTCTTAAATCGAATTATTTGAATGCCCATAGTGATCTTGATATTGCTGAATTTATTTATAAGTTCAAATTTGATGGCGTTATTATTGAGTACAGATATGGTAAATCGGATCATATTACGACTGTTTATGAAGAACTTTTTATTGATCAGGTTAAGTGTATATCTATTGATCGAAGACGCTCTGATACCGCTTCATTTAACATGCTAGGAACTGAGAATTTAAAGACTGATTTGTCTAATTCTCAAATATCAGTCGTAAAGTATTTAAGCTCCAATGCGGTATTAGAAGATAATTTAACCAACACAATATTCACTAAATTTATATCATTTGTTAATAGTATGGTGTTCTTTAGAACGTTAACTAAAGGAGCTGACTA
>JABSRS010000161.1 GCA_013214885.1 Gammaproteobacteria bacterium | reverse complement strand
TAATTGATGACTCGATGACCAGCGACGAAAAAACTCATAGGCGCTGCTAACGCTTTGCTCGGGCTTAAGATCGCCGCGATAAATAAACAGTGGTTGATTAATACTTGCGGGTAAAACCAAGTCGGCTAACGATGCCATTAGCGCTAAGTTTTCAACTAATATCAGCTGTGTGTGCTCAATCGAAAGCACCTCATTAATATTAATATAGGTACCTAAGCTATTAATCGCTGGTGGCGAATGTTGTTGGTGATTAATGTTGAGCTGACCTAGGCCATTAACCAACACAAAGTCACTAGTCACTGGCTGAGCCCGTAGTTTGGTGCTGTGGTTATGTCGCGAGCGAGGCACGCGAGGCTGCGCAGTCGGCTTACCGTGAGCTGGGTTGTGTCCCGTTACCCTTTTAAGCTCGAAGTTGAGCTTGATTAATTGATGCTCAGAAAACTCTAACCGCTCTTCATGATAATCAAGCTGGCCAAAACTAAATTCCTTGGCGACATACACCCCGATGGTGGGTACTTTAATCTCACCGCCGTGACGATATTTAACGTTAAGTCCGACGACAAAATTAAACACCTCATCGCTATCGCGGCTGAATTCGCGCACGCTAGGCATCGATTGGCCGTGGTTCAATCACGACATCTCTAAAGGTAAAGTTGTTGTTGGTGCCGTCAACCACCTTACCTTTCATTTGGATCGTTAAGGCTTGCTGCTGATCATTGGTTAGTTTGCAGTAGCAACTAAAGACCAGTTCGATCCAGTCTTTAGGCGGCATCTCTAACGATTCAAGCTGCCATGCAGGCTGGTTCAATTGCCAATATTCGAGGGCTGAACAAGCGATACTCTCAATAATGCTGCGTTCAAATAATAGCTCGACTTGCTGCTCGAAAAAGTCATATTGATAGGCCAGTTCTTCGGTGACATCGTCGATGACCTCACAGCTTTCTCGAGTTTTTAACGCTGTTGCAACCGCTGCTTTTCTTAGCGACTGTACGAGCTCGATTAAGTCGGTCTCGAGTCCAGTATTGCGAACATCGACATAGCCACGCAACGCGAGTGCTGGTGCAAATTTTAGCGACTGTGGCAAATGCTCTGCATCATGTAAATTGGGGTCAATTTCAAATTCAGGATGTGAGCGCAAATACCGCGCCATACCACGCAATTGATTGGCTTGTTTTTCATCTCGGCGTAACCGAAATAAACTGACTCGCATCTTTTCGATAATGTGCGCTAAGCGATCTAGCACATGATGGAACCATTCGATAAAGCCAGTAATTTTACGCGCCAGCTCACTCGGGCAAGCCCAATCGAGCCATTGATAACAGACATTAGGATCAATTTGCTTGAGTTCAATTAACAGCTTTTGGGCATAATTTAATGCCTTTTCATTCTCGCGAACTTTGGCCCCTAGGGTTGATACAAAACCAAATTGACTGGAAATAGCATAGTGCATGTTATCTAAGCTACCCGAGAAACTATCCTTGGTGTCATATAACAAATCATCGAGCTGCTCGAGGTAGTAATCGGCGTCATCAACTTGCTGATTCAAAATTGAATCTCGATAATCGGTGACACTATCGCTGAGGGCGTTAATCACTTTGCCCATGTCACTCATTTGACGATAGCCGCGTTGCTGCCGCATCAAACGATTGAGCATTTGCTTAATATCGGCTGAGGTACGGAAATCGCCGACATCGTCATCTGGGCGCAAGATCCCAGATTTGTGCAACGCCATTAAATGGTTCATGTTGCTATCGTCACCGCTGATATAGCCTTGAACATAAGCTTGCGCAATTAACTGGTCATTATGACCGAGTTGGCGCAATAAGCTCGCGACCTGATCGCTATCAAATCCACTCATTACAGCAGCAACTCCTCTTGGCTTGCTCCTTGATTTTCTTCAGGTAATTGCAGTTTCTCACTGTCATTGAGGAATTCAATCAGTAAATAAATCAAGTCAAAACGCGCGGTGGCATAATAGCGACTGCTGCCCGCTGATTTTCGGACAAAATAGCCAAGTTCTTCGAGCTTAATGAAGATAGTCGCTAATTGCTCGCGCGGCTCCACTTTGCTGGTTTTAAACGGCCGCATGGTCGTTAAACGTCGCAGCTGTTCGATCAGTGTCTGATCGTGTTCAAATGCTTCGAATAACTCATTTAAGTTAACCATGTCTTTGGCGCGCAATGGCATATCATTGCCAGTCGCCATTAAATGAATGTCGAGCCACTCGACCAATGGTCGGAAGTAGCTACGAACTTCGGTAAACAACTGTTTAATATCGGCATTATTGCTGCTATCAACGCTGTTATAAGTACAATAATAAGCTTGGGCACTATCAAGATAACTCAGTTGGCGATCGAGGTTTGATAAAAAATCACCGACTTGCTCTTTGTTAGTTTCATTTTCAAGATACTGAAACAAATCATTATTGGCTGTTTCACAAATCACGGCACCTGTTAATAGCGCTTCAATTGTCTGTTTAAATATCATAATGCAGTGTCTCCCTGCGTCGCAGGTACAACCTGTAATGGCGCGGTTAAATCGATTTTTCGTTGGGCCAATAACTGGTCAAGACGTGATTGCGGAATGTGGGCATGATAAAGCTTATTGTCTTTGATCTTATAATGACGCTGGTACAGGGCTAAAATATGGCGATCGGTTGAGGGCGATGCCGACAACATTACAATCGAGTTTTGGGCAAACATTTTCAATAATAAATCGATATTCTCTGCCGCTAATTCACCTAACTCATCGACCGGTAAAATCACACTCGTTGGGTGCTGATTATTACCACGCAACATCGATAAAATGCCCGCAAATAAAGACAGCATCGCTAAATAAGATAAACCGGTTGAACTGATTTTTTTCAACTGTCTGGCATTACGCGCTCGCTTAACTTCACCTTTTTCGGTGATCACAAACTCGATATCAAATAACTCATGATGTTCGAGCGACACCCCTTCTGCTGGCAGTACTCGCGAGAGCTCACGCATCGCGGAAATTAACTCTTCTGGCACTTCCCGATTAGGATCATTTAAGTCATCGCGCAGCATGTCGTAACTTTCGGAAAAGGTTTTTAGCTGCGCCCAGTAATCGAGGGTTTCAATTTTCGAGATGGTATTAATATTTATCTCGGCCAGTGCCTCAAATTGCGCCAATGCCGTGACATTTTCAGAGAGCTTACGCCCAACCCGATTAATTTCTTTCTTAAAATGGGTTAGATGTTTATAAAATTCATCAATTTTAATCGCGTTAACATCAATTAATTGGCCAGTCGATTGCTGTAATTGCTCGGCGGTTGATAATAAATCACTGATCGCATTCTGATATTTAAACACCGACTCGCTAGTGTGATAAGTATCATTGTCAGCCACCAAGTTAACCCAGTTATGATAAAGCTGACTACCGGCATGATTACGGCGAAACTTTTCGCTAAAACCATTAATACCCTTGTTGAGCTGATCTTTTTTGGCCCGATAGCTGGTGCTATCTTGCTCAATAAATCGCGGCACCATATCAGGTTGAAAGACATTAGCCTGAGGATCTAATGTTGGGGTAATCTCTAATCCCTCACACTGATTTTGGCCCCGCTGAAGCCCCACAATTAAATCATCATTTTTGCTAATGGCTTCTTTAATCCGACTAATCGTGTCTTTAGCACGGCGTAGTTGGGTGGTAAATTGTTCGCTGTCCTTGGCTAATTGGCCATTAATAGCATTGAGGCTTAACTGGCGCTGATTGTTGTCACTGACCAACTTATCACGCTGGCTAAAACTCATATCGAGGAAGCTCTGATACTTACGCGCTTTTTCAGCGTAAATATCACATTGATACAACGATTTTTTTAGGGTTTGTTGTTCTTGGATGCAACGATCAATTTCACCTTCGGGATCATGCTGATTGATTTCTTTTTTGAGCTGACCTTGGTAATTTTTCTTCAGTTGCTTTTGCTGTTCTTCATAATCGGCTAATTGCTGATTAATGGTCTCAACTTGAGTTGAGCAATCACTTTCCACTACCATTTTATTTTCGAGTAGCTGATTATTGAGTTGGTGTAAGTCATCGCGCTTTTGTTGCTTAAAATCGGCTTGCTGTGAGGCGTTTTTCTTTAGCTGCTGAGTTAGCTGTTCGATTTGCTCGGTAAACTTATGCTTTTGATCGACCAGTGCCTGATGGCACTCCACTTCATTACGCTGTGATTGTTGTTGTAACTGCTCGATCTCTTGCTGCAACCGCAACGTATGCTGCTTGAGGGTTAAAATAACTGTATTTTGCGCGGTAATTTCTTTATTTTGTTCGGCAATTAAATCTTCTTGCTGCTCAGCTTGGGCCATTTGGCTATTGAGTTTTTCACTAATGCGGTCCGCTGCATGTTGCAATTCGCTTTCACTAAGCGACAGCGCATTGTCGTCACTTAATTGCTCCAAATCGATAGTTAAGCCATAAATGCTCGCTGGAGCCGAGTCAAATTCAGGGCTTAAATCTTGCCTTGCTAACAACTGCGGTGACAAAATCCGACCAATATTATTTTTCCAGTGATGCTCGCTATCCTGGGCATCCAAGAAGTAATGAAGCGAACCCACTTGAGGATTAATTTGTTCTGAAATACGGTGATAGTCTTTAGTTAACTGATCGAGAACTCGCTTTTCACTCGACAGTTGGTGCAACGCTTGCTCGCGCTGCGCACTCAGCTTAGCCAAATGTAACTCTTGTTGGTTTTGAGCCTGTAGTTGCTCACTATATTGTTGCTGACACAGCTGTAGAGCAGACTCACACTGTTGACGTTTGTCGGCTAATGACTGAGGAATTTGGGCCATTTGCTCCAGCTGTTGACAGTTTTCTAGCTTAACTTCCAGTTGAGTCTGACCATTACTAAGGGTCAAAAATTGCTGCTGCTGCTGGTTATCCAACTGGTTTTTTTGCTCTTGATATTGCTCGACAAATTCAGCGGTTTTTTCACTGGCGTGTTGGGTGATTTGCGCTTTTAATTCCTGCTGCTTAGCCTGGTGCCTGGCGGTATTTAGTTCAAGCTTAGCAATAAGACCTTCAAACTTTGCACTAATATTGGCAATTTCACCTTCAAATGTTTCGATAAGCAGGTCAACATCGGCTAAACGCGTTAACAACTGGGATTTATTGTCAGCTTTTAGTTGGTAACTTGCTGCCTCATCATCATCAAAATCTTGTTTATCCAAATCGAGTTTGTCGATAAACGCTTGATCGCTTTCGATCTCGCGGGTGATGCGTTTAATCTGACCCCGTAAATCATCTTCTAGTTGCTCTAAATCACGCTGACATTGGTCTCGTGCAATGATTGCCTGCTTGCGTTCGGCGGTTAAATCATCAGCCGTTTGCAGGGCGTCACTACAGTGAGACTGCGCCAAGGCGGCCAAATGCTTGAGCTTAACCAGTAAATTATCTAGCACAATGAAGTCTTCTTTCCATTTTGCTATTTTGTCGGCGACCTTTTGGACGCTGCGACTCGCTTGAATGTCATTAAGCCATTGCGAAATCTCATCTTTGTTGAGCTGCATGTACTCTTTTGAGCCAGTAACGTCACTGCGCGCAATGTAATCATCAACAATCGATACCAACATCCGTTTGACGGCATCAAAATCTAAATTCTTTTCAATGGTGCCATTAACCACCTTATCGATATGAGGACAAGGCGTATTACTGAGGCTATAGCGACTTTGCAGCTGCTTGATTTCTTTGCTTTTTTGACCGCTGCGAAGTTTCTGAATGACTTGACGGTATTTATCTACCCCTAAAAAATTCGAGCTATGGACATTGGTCAAATTGACCTGATATTTCGCCACTATTTCTTTTATATTTAGTGGCTTATTGTCTTCACCAACAAAAAACTCACTGTGATATGGCGCATCAATTAACTTATATTGCACGCTGCGACCGTCACTCGTTGCGATCATTTGGCACACTTGAGGCGTTGCAGAACCTGGGCTTGGCCGCTGGTATTCGTAGACCAACATACTCGACTCGCGGGGCAGGTAATAATCGGCAAAGTTTTTTGATTGATCAACCTTGCTGACAATATCACTCGGACGCATACCGTAAAACAGTGGCAGCAATCGCATTAATGACGTCTTTCCTGCGCCATTAGTGCCTTCTAGCTGGGTGTGACCGCTAAAATTTAACTCATTAATTTTGCCACGCCAAAAACTGTCAATAATGATGATTCGTAACAATTGAAATGAATCGTTGAGCATTGTCCATACCTGCAATATCTGATCATCACTGGCGACACCTGTATTAAATAGTGGCACCAGTAAGAATAAAAAAAATTACTTTATTATAACTAGCTACAACCTAACAGCAAGAGGGCATGCCATAACATTTAGACGCTGATGATCTTAAATATCAAAAATTTCAAATCACCACGAACGATTAATGAAATTTTTGCTTAAATATTATATCCTAGGAGATGTTAACCCTATATATTACGTAAGGAGGATCCCAACCTAGTGAGAAAGATAACTCTAGAGCAAGACGAAAACCTCTCAATAAAAATTAGCCAACGGATGCTACCCCAAGAGCACAGTCGGCTCGACTTATATTTCTCTTTGCCGGTTGAAATGGGTATTAGCTCAACGACAGTCGATGAAGAAAGCTATTTTCACTCCAGCATTAAAAGCCATTGCGCCTATTATTCAGATCAACTGCATTTGCCCTTAGTTCGCAGTCGCTTTATTAGCCAGCAAAAAGGTCAGCAAGACGATTATCGAGTTAATCTCAATCTCTATTCTTATCAAATACGAATGGCGATCGACACCGATATTAAGGCGACGATTAAAATAAAAGAGCCCGATGAATTTTATACTAAGGCCACCGAGTTAGCTGAACAAATTATTTCTTTACTCAAGAAATTACGCCGCTACACCCCGCCGGATAAAAAACTCAGTTCCTTTTTTGAAAACGCTGACAATTACTTAAGTTGGCATGTTGAGCAATCATTCTTAAAATTAATCTCAAAAGGGAGCAAAAGCAGCGAACATGCAGAACAAC
>JABSRS010000160.1 GCA_013214885.1 Gammaproteobacteria bacterium | reverse complement strand
ACTTAGAGTACCACCATGGTGCCTCGTTAGTGCTGCGATTAGGTGATATATCTCTTAGCCATGCCAGTCGTGCTCATGGGTTTTGCAAGACTAACGGGATTATTTTTCCTGTTAATCGCCAAGGAATATTAATGCTGGACGCCACGAACACACCAAGACTTGCCGCTATTCGCCGCGATTTCAATCAGCAAGTTCAAAACTTAACCGCAGAGATGCTCGAATTATTGAATCTAGGCGCTACATTTGGCCTGATTTTAAAGACCAATAGCTCTGCATTTTAACTAGCGCTAAGTGTTCAATGTTCAATGTTACGGAGCCTAAAATGACTAATAATCCGATGGAATTAAATGATTTAATCTCACAAGCTGAAAAATATTTTAGCGCCAATGAAATGAATGCGGCATTAGCACTGTTTGAGCAAATCATTAACTTAACCCCTCAAGATCATGATAGTCATTTTAAGCTCGGTTATTGTCATTATCAATTAAAGAACTTCGGACTCGCCGAAGCTATTTTTAGATCATTGAGCAAAGTTAACAGTCAAGATTATCAAGCTTGGTACTATTTGGGACAGTGCTTAAACGCCCAACATAAAGCGCAACAAGCACTGGAAGCATTTAATATTGCTAAAAAACTTGATCCGCAGCGTTTTAAAAAAGATCAAGCGGGTGGCGGTAAATTAACCGCACCACCGAAGAAGCAACGACGTAAGAAAAACCTCAATAGACGATTACAAATAGTGGCCGCAGTAGTCACCATTATTATTGGCGGGATTGGTATTTATCAAGAGACACGCCCAGAACCAAAAGTTATACCACCTAAAACAGGCATCGCTCAAAGTAATTCATCGACCATATTTTATAAAGTGGTTAGCGGTCCATTTGTGATGCTCGGTGATGCATCAAATCAATTGATGGCTGCTGCGGGAACATATTGGTTACAGCTTGATGTACGGTTTAATAGTCATTGTGCTAAACCTGTTTATCTTGATCCAAAAAAATTCGCACTTAAGGTTACTAGGGTTAGTAATTCCACTTATAAAAGACTTCGTACTAAAAATAACGCACCAACAACAACGTTAAAAAAAGCAACGACTAGGCGCTCTACTCGTGCAGTGACGAATCAGCCCACTGCGATGGTAATGGTACGACCTATATTAATTCAGAGTAATGGAACAACGAAAGCAACGGGCTCTAAAACCTTCAAACGCACCTCTCGAGGGGTCAAAAAGCTTGAGCGATCACTGCCGCCAGGATTTATCGAAAATGGTGAGGTGCTTCAAGGGATGATCTTATTTCAGGTGTTGCAATCCTACGTTCGTGATCCTTCCTATCGATTGCAGTTATTGTATCCGAGACTAAGAAATTGTAATTTAACCCTAACGCACGGTTAACACCTATTTGATCAAAGCATCTGGCTAGAAATAGTGTGCGGAGGGGTTTGGGGCTTTCGGCAAGATCTCTATCGCATAACTCATCAATAGCGGCACATTGGTGCTGCTCATATCGACTTGTGACGGTGCATTTCTGTCAACTTGCCAACTAATGGCCAGATTGAGATTAGCGTGGTTAAATTCAACCGCTTCTTCGATTAACACCTCGCCAGTGACATTAGTTAGTCGGATTAATAATTTACTAATATTTAGGATATTAACAATTTGCTGGCCGAGGGGTTGTCCCGACTTATTTTGGACAAAGCGAGATGTCAGTTCGACATCGAAGTGATAATGGTGCTGATCTGTTTTTACTAACGCGATCGGTCTTTTTTCTAACAGCGTTGCGTGATCAAACAAATACAAATTAAGCTTTATTTCATCAATGGTTACTTGTGGCGATAGCTCAATGTCGCCCTTAACGATCAGATTTTTTTCCGCTTTATTGGTTGATTGAGTGGGGCGACTGATCCGCAGTGTTTTGCTAATAAACCCGAGCAGTTTAGCCATGTTACCGGTGGATGCCACGGTAACCCTTGGCACTGAAATATCTGTTTTTTTGATTATTTTTTCATCGGCTGATATGCCATTTTGATAGAAAAAAGCGGCTTGTTTTACAAAAATCGCATAGGTAGCAACCGTCGGCGCTAAGCCACCACCAATGCCATCTGACATCTGTTTGTTAGAGCGCCAATATCTAGCCTTAAGAAAGTCTACACATAGCCACTCTCGATTTAACATCACCACTAAGTACGACAGCCTTGCCGTTGTAATGCGGTCAATAACATGATTGATGTCATCAGTTGATAATTTAAATAGTTGCTTAACTTGAGGGCTGAGAGCTGCTAGTAATTGATCCTTTTTTAACACAATATCGGTCCAGCCACGATGATTTCCATGATCTATCAATGGTGATAATGGGTGAATTTTGACCTTGGCATACTCTAAGGCTGAGGTTAATCGACCTTGTTTTCTCGATGCTAATATCGCGATAAAATGAACGCGTTCGTCTTCAAAATTGGCATCTTTGTCGCCTGCGATTACCAACGCTATCATCTGCTCAATTTTGTTTTTTTGACCGACATGGTGCCATTCACTGTCTAAACGTAAAATCTTTGCATGTAAAAATTTAATCAGCTTTAAGTCATCAGCTATCCGTGCCTGATGTAAATCTACGTTTAATTGGGATATTTTATTTTCATATTGCTCATAGAGTAAGTATGCAGAGCTTTTAGTTGAGCCACCTTGCTGATCTGTTGGGTATAAGAATTGCTGCACTTGTTGTAATTGAGCATCATCGATAATGACGCGCCCAGCAAATGAGGATGTCCGCAGCATGTCTTCGTATACCCGATTTAAGATCGGTGCGTTAAAGTTGAGGTTAACTTCATGGTGAAATGGTGGCGAAATATTGAGGATCCGATCATGAAGGTCGGCATTTGTGTCATCCATTAGTTCATCTAGACGCGTAATATGCTCTGCTTGAGCTAGCTCGCCATTGAGCATCTTTGCTATCGGTAACAGACTATCGGTCATCGGATAGCCCAACGTGCCATAATTCACCATGGTCAAATGAGGCTGCCCCACTAAATGACCACCAAGTGCTAACTTCGCATCTGCTAATGGGAAGTCGAGCCGCTTAGATAATATCTGAGCGAAAGCGGCTCGAATCGTTTTTTTACTGCGATAGATAGTTTGATTATCCAAAAAAACACCTTAAATCCATTGGTCTTTGGGGAACGTTTCAAAATCTGGATTGGGTGATTTTTTCAGATAAACGCTCGCCAGGGCAATTAAATAAGTGCCATTGGCTTCGATGGTGCCAGAGGTTTCATCTGACGTACACTGGGTCGTAACGGTGGAGCTTGCATGCTTGCCTTTTCCTCCCCAACCAAACAGAGACACCTCAGCATTGCCACTGAGTGATTTTTTTTCCGATGACGACATATTGGCGAGTGAATGTGATTGTATTTTTAAGTTACGAATGAAATACGCGGTAATAGGAATCGCCGGTACCTTCCCTGATTTAGGAGGAATACCACCATCAGAAAGTTGGGTTATTTGACTAATCGGATCAAGCGCTTTATTGGTATTAGGATCGACCGTGGTGTAAGCACGACACTCGATAAAACTTTTGTCAAACCATTGTTGGCGGTCGATTAACCCTTGGACTATTTCAAAACTGATGGTGAACTCATGCTCAAAAAAACTATCTTCTTTATTTTCTTTTGAGTGGCTTACTCCGCCACCAGAAAGACCAAACACCCCCAACACTGGGGTCTTTAAACTGCCTGAGCTCTTTGAGGTTTTTAATTTAGACCATTTCTCGGAACTTTTGTTAGTGATAGTAACTTCTAACGATTTTTTCGCACTTAAAATCCCATTAGGGCGTAGAGCGGTATAATAGGCATTTTCTGACAGCAAGCTGCTACCAAATTCTTCATCGGAAAATATAGAGGCATGCATTTTACTGCTGGCAAACCGATTTCGGAGATCCGCAACATACTCAACCATGCCACCTTGCGACAGATGCTCGATCCGGGCGATGATGCTTTCTATTTTTGTTTTTCTCCCTTGGGCTTCCCAACGCTGCTCTGCTGCCCGAATTTTCTTTTTTAATAGCTTTATTCGCACACTGGCATTGGGATCATTTGGACTGACTTGCTTTAATTGATCGAGTACTGCCAGGGTCGTTTGCTCATAATGACTCATTAATGCTTCATAGAGCTTCATTGCCACCGTGGGTAGGGATATCGCGTTAGGATCGGAAACAATATCCTGGAGCGATAGATCGTCCCCTAAAATTTCATCTAAATCAAATTCGCTATCATCGTCATCAAAGCTAGCTAATAAATCATCATCACTCAATTCTTGTGATGCTGTTGAGTCGGACGTTGTTTCAATGAGGGCTTCGACATAGAGCAGACTTCTCAATTTTTTTAGTTTTGCCTTATCTTCATCAGAGCGTTCATTATTGAACACTCGACAATTCTTAAGGATCGACTCATAAACATGAGAAAGCGTTTCACCACTACCAATTAACGTATTAATATCGACAACCTCACTTTGAGTATTCTCGGGATTAATCAGCGGGACAAAATCGACTATCGCAGCAAAATTAACAGCAGCACGTAACCTATCGTGATTGGTGATCCCCTCTTGTGATAATTTTTTGGCTTTCGGTCCTATTTCCATGAAAGACGCAAGTTCAGGTCCAAAATTCATCGGTGGTTGAAGGTACTGAAAAGTGACGTTTTTTGGGACGTTTCCCTCGATCATTTTTTGAACTTCACCATACATGAAATCACGCATATCGGCGGCGGTTAAATTCTTAATTTCTTGTTGCTTGAGTGTTGCCATGATTTAAACTCCCTATCTTTCGATCTAAGTAGTGAACTAATGGTCATCAGTTGATAGGTTAAATAATTAGTTTGAAAAAATCCTTAGTAAAACCTTGCGATTTCCTTGTCTTTTACTAATGTTTAAAGAGTAGAGTTGTGATTGGTTAGTTGGTCACATCAGGCTAACTGGTTGAGAGAATGTATTGTTATGAAATATGCAGTTAATAATTACCAACTCAATACGGCAACTCGTGAGTTGTTGCATGATGGTCTTAATCAAAACATTGAACCATTAATTTTTAGTTTACTAACATACATGATTGAACATCCCGATCGCGTGTTATCCCATGATGAACTGATTAATTCCGTGTGGAGTGCTAGCCATATCTCAAATTCCGCATTATGTGCGGCTATCTCTGCGGCTCGGCAAGCCATTGGTGATAATGGTAGCCTTCAACAATGCATTAAGACCGTTTCGGGGCAAGGTTATCGCTTTATCGCCCCGATTGTTCGTCAGCAGCTTGAAACGTTAGCACCTACTTCGCCCTTAACGATCCCAGACAAACCATCAGTCGCGGTGCTGGATTTTATCGACCAAGGCACTAATGAGCTGGGCTTACTATTAGCCTGTGGCTTAACCGTCGACATTACTGCGTGCCTGGCACGCTTGCCGCATTTTTTTGTGATAGCTCGAGGATCGGCTGCCAACTTAACGATGCTAACGCCGGGCGAAATTAGTCAACGATTAGGGGTGCGCTATTTAGTTCAGGGGCGCACGCAAAGGCTGGCAAACCGCGTTCACATTACCATTTCGGTGATTGATGCAATTGCGAATACCGAGATCTGGTCTGAATTTTTTAATCGCAGTTTAGATGATCTGTTTTTATTACAAAGTGAAATTACTAGCTCGGTCGTTTACGCCATCGACAAGGCGATTGAGCAGTCAGAGATAGATCGCGCATTACTGCGACCAGTTCAAAATTTAAATGCATGGGAAGCTTATCATCGGGGACTATGGCATATTGATCGCCCCACCGTTGAAGACGCTTTTGCTGCGCACCAATTTTTTAGTCAGGCGGTCGCTCTTGACGCTCATTTTTCTCGCGCCTTTGCTGGGCTTTCTATTATTCACACCACTAAGATTTTTGTCAGTGCCGAACCTTCTATCGCCGAAGATATGGCGATGGCTTTTGATTATGCCCAGCAAAGTATTTCATGTTGCCGCCGTGATACCCTGGGTCATTGGGCATTGGGTAAAGCATTATTCTTGTCAGGAGAGCATCACCGCTCATTAGCTGCTTTTGAACAAGCAGTGAACTTAAATCAAAATTATGCCCATGCTCATTTAGCCCAAGGCGTGGTGAATACGCACAATGGACATGATGGTCAGGCGTTACAAAATTTAAACCGAGCCGCGCGACTAAACCCTTATGATCCATTGAAATTTTCAACATTGACGATGCGAGCTATTCTGTTGGTCAACCAAGGCGAATTCGAACAGGCAGCTGCCATTAGTGTTAATGCCGCAGACGATCCAAATGCCTTTTTTACCACCTACGCAGTAACAGCTGCCTGTCTTGAATTAATCGGTCAATCACAAAAAGCGCAGCAATATGCAAAAAAAGCACTATCGCTGCAGTCACAATACTCCGTGGAGCTATATCAACGGGCCTTTCCACACACCAACGAACTCATCAGGCGCGCCTTTATTCAGGCGATGCATAAAAGTGGTATTCCATTAAGTAACGGCTAATCGCCAGATCAAAGGGAATCAACCCCAAACATCTCAGAAATTAGGGTTAACATGCGCTCACTATCGACCCCATGGCAGATATTCGTTGACGGCAGGTTTTCCCAAAAATCGACTGCGTAATGCTTACCAGGTTTAGCAACGATGGTTTGTCCAATGCCAACACCGTCAGTAGCGACTCTCACTAAGCCTGGCTGCGTGCTAAAGATGCTCGGTTCAATCGCATAAACAATGGTTGATGCGTCATGGACATAGCAGCCATCGATGCCAAAGGTTTGTTGATAAAAATTAAAATAAAACTGAGTAGCCTGAAACAGAAAATCACCACATATCGGGTCAGCATCGCGAATGCGCGTTAAAAACTGACTATTAATCATCACCTGATGGGTGACATCGAGACCAACCATCGTCACTTGCCAGCTCGCACCAAACACAATATCGGCAGCGTCAGGATCGTTAATAATATTAGCTTCTGCCACTGGCGTAACATTACCAGGTTCCTTGTCGGCACCGCCCATGAGAATGACCTCATCGACTAAATCGACAATGCTCGGGTCAAGCGATAGCGCCTCTGCAAGATTTCCTAATGGCCCTAACGCCACAATGCTCACTTGATTGGGATATTGATGAACCAAGTCGACAATCATTTGTGCCGCACTGCGACTATCGGCCTTGCCCTTGGGTGCAGGCCAGTTAATATTACCAAAGCCATCACTGCCATGAACAAAATCAGGTGGTGCCAGCGGCGGCCTAACCAGTGGTTTAGCAACGCCTTGAGCAACTGGAACTTGAACCTGTGCCACTTCGGTTAATATCAGGGCGTTCTTGGGCGCTAGTTCAACACTGACATTACCAAAGGTGGTGGTCAATGC
>JABSRS010000159.1 GCA_013214885.1 Gammaproteobacteria bacterium | reverse complement strand
GGTCGTGCTGGTGGCGGTGCTCGCACCAGTTACAGTTTTTTCCTTGAGTCAGTCAATGGTAAAATCAGACTTGAAGCCTATGCCGAAGAAGCAGTTCGTCAGGCATTGGTTAACTTAACGGCGATTGATGCGCCTGCTGGCACAATGCCAGTGGTGTTAGGTCCTGGTTGGCCAGCAGTGCTGTTGCACGAAGCGGTAGGGCACGGGCTTGAAGGTGACTTTAATCGTAAAGGATCATCGGCATTCTCAGGTAAAATTGGTCAGCTAGTTGCCTCGCCACTTTGTACCATTATTGATGATGGTCGTTGTAGCGACCGACGTGGTTCAATTAATATCGATGATGAAGGCGTATCAAGTCAGCGTAACGTGTTAATTGAAAATGGGATCTTAAAAGGTTACCTGATGGACAAGCACAACGCTCGTTTAATGGATACTGTTAGTACGGGCAGTGGTCGTCGTGAGTCTTATGCTTCGTTACCGATCCCACGGATGACCAATACGTTTATGCTCGGTGGTGAGTCAGATCCTAAAGATATTATTGCCAGTGTTGAAAATGGTTTGTACGCGCCTAACTTTGGTGGCGGTCAAGTCGATATCACTTCGGGTAAATTTGTATTCTCTGCTTCAGAAGCCTATTTAATTAAAAATGGTGAAATTACTGACGCGGTTAAAGGGGCGACTCTTATTGGCAGTGGGATCGAGGCAATGCAACAAATTTCAATGCTGGGCAACGATATGAGATTAGACCCAGGAGTTGGGGTCTGTGGCAAAGATGGTCAAAGCGTACCAGTGGGCGTTGGTCAGCCGACGGTTAAACTTGATCAGTTAACGGTTGGTGGTACGGAATAACACTAAACGTTGAAGTCCCCTTTGGTGTAAAACCAAAGGGGACAGCAGTTAGCTACGACTCATCTGCGGTTTTAATCGGGCTTAGTTGCCTAATGTACTGAAACAGTTCTTTAGCTGACTTAGCCGGCTTTTCTAGCTTGGCTTCTTTAGTCGCTTGACGCACTAATTGACGGATTTTTTGACGATCGGCATCGGGATGTTGTTCAATAAAGCTGTTAATAGCAACATCACCTTTATTAATCATCGCATCACGTATTAGTTCTAACTTCAATGCCGCAACGTTTGAGCGCTTATGGCGAAGATCGAACTCCTCCATCCCTTTTCTGATGTTATCAATGTCATTGTCACGCAACTTCTTGGCGATTAGCTGCATTTGACGGCGGAAACCTTCGTGTTTATTGCGGATTTTGATCGCAAGGATAATCGCGTCTTGCAAATCTTCGCTCATTGGAATTTTCTTACGCTGATTATCTGACAGTTTCATAAGCGCACGAGCAACGACCTGCATGTCTTCGGCCTGACGTTTTCTTTCGCTTTTACTGACCCAATCATCGTCTACTAGCTCAGTGGTACTGTGTGATTTTGTGCTCATGGTAACTCGTCAATTATAGGGTAATAATATATTATATCATTCTTTTACCCAAGCGACTTAGAATTGCAGGATTTCAGTCTGCATTATCAAGTGGTTTGGGTATATGCTTTCCAGCCATGCTAAGATAACGATAACTTAATCGAAGGGATCACCTTGTGGCACAAAATAACGACATGAACAACGAATTAGCGCGTCTAAAAGACTCGGTAGCGAAAGCCCTTGAGATCGCCAAAAGCAAAGGGGCGACTACGGCCGAAGTCTCGATGAGCAAACAGACGGGACTTAGCGTATCGACTCGATTGCGTGAAGTTGAAACGGTTGAATTTAATCATGACGGTGCACTTGGCATTAGTGTTTATTGCGGAAACCGCAAGGGCAGTAGCTCAACTTCAGATTTGAGTGATGCCGCAATTGAAAGTGCGGTCAGTGCCGCCATTAGCATTGCAAAACATACCGAAGAAGATTTATTTAATGGCTTAGCCGATGCTAACCTGATGGTAAAGAACCCACCAGACCTAGAGCTATTCCACCCTGGAACACTTGATCCCCAGTATGGCATTGATCTGGCTATTGCGGCTGAAGATGCGGCTTTGACCGTCGATGCGCGTATTACCAATTCTGATGGTGCCAGTTACAGCTCACATCAAGGAGTTCGAGTTTATGGTAATAGCCATGGCTTGCTAGAAGGCTACCTTAGTTCACGTCACAGTTTATCTTGTGTCACCATTGGTGAGCAAGATGGCGAGATGGAACGCGACTACGAATATACCGTATCTCGCTATCCCGACCGTCTTGAGACACCGCAATTCGTTGGTCTTAATGCGGCCAATAAAACGTTGGCTCGATTAGGGGCACAAAAGCTTAATACCATGACGGTACCGATCGTGATTGCTGCCGATTTAGCGTCGGGCTTTTTTGGTCACTTAGTCAGTGCCATTAGTGGCGGAAGTTTATATCGCAAAGCCACGTGGTTACTCGACGGCTTAGAGACCCAAATATTCCCTGACTGGCTTAATATTACTGAACGTCCTCACCTGATCGGTCAGTTAGCATCTACGCCATTTGACCATGAAGGGGTTAGAACCCAAGATCTTGATATTATTGAATCTGGCGTCCTAAAAAGTTTTCTAATCACCAGTTATGCGGGTCGCAAACTCGATATGAAACCAACAGGGCATGCTGGTGGCACTCATACTTGGCTTATTGACCATACCGTGCCTGACCAAGCTAGCTTACTGAAACAAATGGGTACAGGCTTGTTGGTCACTGACTTGATGGGGTCATCGGTCAATATTATTACGGGTGATTACTCGCGTGGCGCCGCTGGTTTTTGGGTTGAAAATGGGATTATTCAATATCCAGTGCATGAAATTACCATTGCGGGTAATCTAAAAGATATGTACCGCAATATTGTCGCGATTGCGGGGGATGTTGATCTGCGCAAGAGTACGTTATGTGGCTCGATCCTGTTAGATAATATGAAGGTTGCTGGTAATTAATCAGTAATACCACTATAAATTATTGTAGTGGTATTACTATGCTACCGTTGTGCAGCTTATTGAAATGTTGAACTTAACAGGTTAATACTTAATGCATTACTTTGTACGTCTTGACCCTTTTCTTTAAGTTGCTGTGCTAAAGCAGTGTTGCTTTGTGATATTTCACCAATGGTATACACGCTACTAGTAATTTGTTCTGCAACCACGCTTTGCTCCTCAGTCGTGGCGGCAATCTGGGTTGAAGTGTCTGTGACTTTAGTCATCATTTTGATAATATTACCCATTGCCTCACGTGCCAATATACTTTGATCGCTACATTGCTGTGCTTGATTTTGGTTTGCCAGCATCATCTCTTGCCAAGATGAAAGCGTCTGCTGGAGTGTCACTACCGAATGTTGAATTTTCGCTGTTGCACTCTGGGTCCGACTTGCTAACGTTCTTACTTCATCGGCTACAACGGCAAAGCCTCTACCTTGTTCCCCAGCACGAGCGGCTTCTATTGCAGCATTAAGTGCCAATAAATTTGTTTGATCGGCGATGCCGCCAATTTCAGTCATAATACTTGAAATATCGTTAACATCATTTATTAGTTTAGTTGCAGAACTGGCTGCGCTATTGACATTCATAGCTAAAGTCGAGCTAATGATCTCAGTCTGATTGATAACAGCTATTGCGTCGATACACTCTTGATTAACACTATCTACATGCTCCTTTGAATCGACCGTGCTGCGACTGATTTCACTAATTGAGCTACTCATTTGAGTGATGGCCGTTGCCAGTTGTTCTAAATTGTCATTTTGGATGAGCAAACCATTAAGGCTTTCAACGGAAGAGGTTTCAAGTGCTGTTGCTGTCGTCACTAAATTACCACCGAAATCATTAGTACGCCCTAATACTGTGCGCAGCCTCGCTTGTAATAACTGTTGTTGGTAATCGATAATGCCGACTAAGCCTTTGCCTGCAAAAATAAACCGTGAAGGGCTATCCGTTTGCTGTTTTAATTTTTTGATGTACATGGGAAGGCTAAAAAGCTCTTCGTTATAGATCACCAGCATCATTAAAACTGTAAAAATCGGCGCCAATAGGGCGATCCAGTTTGAGGTGGCTAAATATTGACCCAATAAAATTAGTATTACACCGCCAATAGATAATGTATGTTTTAACCCTTGGTTGGCGGCAAAGTCGGATATTTTATGTCCAGTATTGATGCGCTGATATTGTGCTTCGGCGTCTCGCTTTTGCTGGCTGGTTGGGCAGGCACGAACTGATTGATAACCCGTTATCACACCGTGCTCTGTCAGTGGTGTTACGTAGGCATCTACCCAATAAAAACCACCGTCTTTACAGCGATTTTTAACCATGCCACGCCAAGGTTGGTTTTGCTTGAGTTTGTCCCATAAATCAGCAAAAGCTGCGGCTGGCATATCGGGGTGACGGACAATATTATGGTTTTGACCAATGAGTTCTTCATGGCTGTAACCTGAAATGTCGGAAAAGTCATCATTTACATAAGTAATGACACCACGTAGATCAGTAATTGAGACGAGCTGTTGAGATTGTGGAAATACCACCTCACGGTTATTGGATAAATTATTCATAAAGATGCTTCACTGTATTTTGTTACTAAAACATGCGTATAACACTACAATTTGAGTTGTTATACGCTGGGGTCAGATATAGAAAAAATATCCCTGCTATATCAGAAGCTTACTTTAACAGAACGAAATTAAAACAAAAGTACTAAAACTAATATATTTTGATACTTTAGTATTAGATGTCGAGTGTCGAATATTGGGTATTAGGTATTAGGTATTAGGTATTAGGTATTGATTGCTGTTTTTTGATGTTGCGATGAGATTTTAGAGTGAAAATTGGTGATCAGAACAATGATTGTCAATCTTGATAAAAGCAGATTTATTGGGTGTTTACATTAAGCGGCATAAACTAGTGTTGCAGTGCCTAAGAAGGCAAATATCCCCACCACGTCGGTGATTGTTGTTAGCACCACACCACCGGCGAGGGCGGGATCGATATTCATCCGTCTTAACGTTAATGGGATCAGAACACCAGCCAAACCAGCTGCCGTCATATTGGCCAGCATTGCAAAAGCAATTACCATTCCGAGTTTTAAATCTTGTTGCCACCACGCAACCACCACAGACAGCAGTAACGCCCAAATCAAGCCATTAAGCACGCCAATGGCAAACTCTTTACCGATTAACCAGCGTTTATTACGATCGCCGATATGTCCTAGGGCCATTCCTCGAATAATCAGGGTCAGCGTTTGGTTGCCAGCAATGCCGCCCATACTTGGCACGATTGAGTTTAAAATGGCTAAAATTGCCATCTGGGCCAAGATTGGTTCAAATAACGAACTCACCGATACTGCTGCTAGCGCGGTAAGCAAATTAATCCCCAACCATACCGAACGTTTGTAGGTACTTTGTATCACTGGGGCAAAGGTATCTTCTTCATCATCCAAACCCGCGAGGCTCATCATCGAGTGTTCGGCATCTTCACGGATAATATCAACCACATCATCGATGGTGATACGACCAAGCAGTTTGCCATCACCATCAACGACGGGGGCAGACAACCAATCGTGACGTTCGAACTGTTGGGCAACCTCTGTATCTTCGAGATCGGCAGGAATAGCTTCAATCGTCCGATCCATTATTTGCGCGACAGTCATACTCGGATTAGTAGTAATGAGTGTCGAAAGCGGCACGCCGCCAAGTAACTTGTCGTCTTTATTGACCACGTACAGCATATCAGTGGCTTCGGGTAACTCGCCTTTTAAGCGTAAGTAACGCAGTACGACGTCAAGGTTAACATCTGGTCGTAAGGTCACTGTATCGGTGTTCATGATACTGCCAGCGGTGTCTTCATCGTAAGCCATCGCTGCTTCGACGCGGTGGCGATCTTGAGCATCCATCGTTGCGAGTACTTTTTGATAAATACTGTCGGGCAGGCTGCGTAAAACATCGGTTAGATCGTCAGTATCCATCCCTTCTGCCGCAGCAGCTAATTGATGGGCCTGCATCTGTTTTAAGATGCTTTTTTGGACGTCTTCTGATAATTCTTCAAGGATTTCACCTTGATCATCGGAATCAACTAATTGCCAAATGATTTGGCGGCTTTTATGGGGGGTCGATTCTAAAAGAAGTGCAGTATCACAAGCTGGCATATCCATTAACATTTGACGAACATGCACGAACATTCCGCTATTGAGTGCTTTTTGCACCTGTTCAAAGCGTTGTTGGGACCGTTTTTGTTCGACAACTGTTTCTGGCATTTAATCTTCGCTTATAGTTGCGTGACCAATGATAAGAACCTGATTCTACCTGATCATTGGGTTTATTTCATCAGCAAATTAGGGTCTGTTGCTATTTCTAGTCAATTCTCGATGGTGGATCTGAACACTATGTTTACTATCGGAAAATGCTTTGGCTAATTGTTGAGCGATATAGACCGAGCGATGTTGACCACCAGTACAGCCAATAGCAATGGTTAAGTAACTGCGATTGTTTTGTTCAATCTCGGGCAGCCAAGTGGTAATAAACTGTTCAATATGCTGTTGAAATTTAGCCACAACTGGCTGTTGCTCAAAAAACTCAATCACGGGACGATCTAAGCCAGTAAATGGTTTAAGCGCGGGTTCCCAGTGAGGGTTTGGTAAGAATCGAACATCGAACACGAAGTCGACATCACGTGGTAAACCATATTTAAAGCCGAAAGACTCAAAGACTACCACTAACTCATTTGATTTTTTGCCCAGTACCCGTTCTTTAAGTAAATCACTAAGTTGGTAAATAGTTAGGTCACCAGTATCAAACTTTATATCTGCAATCTCACTTAATTGGTGCAGTAGTGCTTTTTCTTGGTTTACTGCCTCTGACAGGGTCAGGCAATCTTGCGTTAGCGGATGGAGGCGCCGTGTTTCACTGTAACGCTTGATTAAAACCGTGCTGGGGGCATCAAGAAAGAAAATTTCGATTTGTACTTGGCTTTTAAGCTGATTAAGTAAGGTGGTGAACTCTTGTTTGGTTTTTGGGATATTCCTAACGTCTAGGCTCACCGCGACCGATTGCTCAATCCCTTTTATGTTCTCAACAAAGGCGGGCAACAATATCATTGGTAAATTATCAACGCAGTAATAACCGAGATCTTCAAGTACTTGTAAACCTGTTGTTTTTCCTGATCCTGATCTGCCGCTAATAATTATTAAGCGCATAGCTAATCTCGTTTAT
>JABSRS010000016.1 GCA_013214885.1 Gammaproteobacteria bacterium | reverse complement strand
ACACCAAAGGCTGGACCAAGTTGGCCAATGGCGATATTCACGGCGTTGATATTAGTGAGCAGCAATGGAGTTTAATCACTAAGCACCAAGGCATTATGGTCAGCCTCGATCAAGGTAAAAGCTGGCACAGCGATATAAAAATCACTAATTTGCTTAACAGTATGGCAGACCAGCGCCCAATTCAATTAGGCAAATTAATGAACGATCTTCATACAGGAAAAGCACTGATGGGCAGCAAATACAAATGGATTTGGGCTGACATCCTAGCCTTTGTACTAGTGATGCTGTCGCTCACTGGCATTTACATGTGGTGGAAAAGTCAAAAACGTAAGCTCGCAATCAAATGATGTTACAACTATTAACATTTTTATTAGTCGGCCTTTTTTTGGTCGGCTCTTTCACGATTATCTATATCCAAGTGACAGTTGCTCGTGATACCTACCGTGACAAAAAACAACAGCGGGCATTGCGTAACAGCTCCCGTCCAATCCGCTTTAAGGTGACTAAACGCGAGGACATGAGTCCCCGTCATTTTAGTGTTTGTTTAACACCATTAACGGCAAAAAAACTACCTCGCTTTATGCCAGGTCAGTATTTAACGCTAATGCCAGCGATTGGGCATGACAGTAAAATAACGCTAAAACGTTGTTATTCATTGGCGGCGTGGCATAAAAAGCCACAACATTATGAACTTGGCATTGCCAAAGAGCCCGATGGCGTTGTGTCTACCTGGCTCCATCAAAACCTCACGGTTGGCAGTATCATTGATGCCCTTCCTCCTAAAGGCACTTTTGTCTATCGACCACAACTCAGAAAAAGAGGCAACGAGCATACCGTGCTTATTGCTGGCGGTATCGGCATTACGCCACTAAGAGCCATGATCGATATGTTTATTAACAGCATAGGTCAGGGCCAGAGCCTTGTCCTTTTCTATAGCGCGAAAACACATGATCAAATGTGTTACCTGAGTGAGCTGAACAACCTCGCTTATAAGCACCCTTCGTTTAACTTTTACCCAATAATCTCAAGGCCGACTAGCGAATGGCAAGGGTTAACGGGGCGAATTGATACGGCGCTAATAGCGAGCAAATTAGCTCATGAGCTTGGTAATAACTCAGCCAACTATTACATGTGTGGGCCTCAAACAATGATGGCTGAGTTAAAACAAGGTTTGCTTAATGCAGGGACACCTATGGATAATATCCATTATGAACATTTTGGAGTGAATGCCAATATTGATACAGATAATGTATACCCTGTTAAATTGAACAATCACCAATTTGAATTTTCCACCCAACGCACCTTACTTGACGCAATGGAACAAAATGAGATAGCGATTGAAAGTGAATGCCGATCCGGTAGCTGTGGACACTGTAAAGTAACGTTAACCAGCGGCCGTGTTAAAGAACTTATTAAGAGTGACATAAGATTAAACACCAATGAAATACTGCCTTGCTGCTGTATTCCAAGTAGTGCTGTCACCCTAGAAATGCCAATTTAATGTATTGGTAAATTTAGCAATATATACTCAGGCTTTGCCCATTAAAGTCTGTTCTAAAAAAATATCAATTATTTATTGATATAACGCACTGTAGTCGAATAGACTTAACCCTATAATACTGACCTAACTCAAAATGATTAATGCTGATATGCTGACCGATATATTTTCCGCTGGTGCCACGATATTTTATGGTGTAAGTTTATTTTTCGTCCTGAAAAATCTCTTTGATCACAGCCAAGTGAGCGATAAATTAGTATTTTCAATCGCTGGTGTCGCCATTGTCTTCCATGCAGGAGCACTAGGTAGCTCAATTTTGGCTTTTGAGGGCCAAAACATGAGTATATTGGCCGTAGCTTCCATTGTCAGTTGGATTATCGCGACCATGCTAACCGTTGCACTCCCTCGGTTTGCCATCGCCACTTTATTACCAGTAGTTTATGGCTTTGCTCTATTTGCAGTCGTTGGCTTATGGTTAGTGCCGTCGAGCTACATCACGCATTTCGAAACTCACCCTGAAGTATTAATTCATATTTGTTTAGCATTAAGCGCGTACAGCACCATGGTTATCGCTGCATTTTATGCCATTCAACTTTGGATTATTGATAAACGACTAAAGAGCAAGAAATTAAACCTGGCTTTGTCACCGTTACCACCGTTATTAACCGTTGAAAAGCAGTTATTTCAACTAGTTCTTGCGGGCGTCATATTACTAACCTTATCTCTGGCTACAGGTTTCTTCTTTTTAGAAGATATGTTTGCCCAGGGTAAAGCCCATAAAGCAATCTTATCGCTTGCTGCTTGGAGCCTTTATAGTTATCTTTTATGGCGTCATTACAGCCGTGGCGTTAGAATAAAAATAGCGGTTCAATTTACCATTTCAGGTGCTATATTATTAACCTTAGCTTACTTTGGCAGTCGCCTAGTCAGCGAAATACTAATTCACTAATTTACAATTAGCTTGACGCTCCGTGGTACACCCCGTATAACGAGCATATTCAATTAAAGAGGATTTACCTACTTGGACAGCATAACCACCCTTACCTTATTTGGGATCCTGTTCGTTCTCGTTTTGTTGTCGGCTTATTTTTCAAGCTCCGAAACTAGTATGATGTCACTTAACCGCTACCGCTTACGGCATCAGGTTAAAAACAAAAATAAGGCAGCAAAGCGTGTAGATAAGCTTTTGCAGCGTCCAGATAGATTGATTGGTTTAATATTAATCGGCAATAACCTCGTTAATATTGCGGCGTCAGCGATCGCTACCATCATAGGGATCAGGCTGTTTGGTGATGTCGGAATTGCAATCGCGACGGTGTCATTAACGTTTGTGATATTAATCTTTGCAGAAGTGACTCCAAAGACCATTGCTGCACTGTACCCAGAAAAAATTGCGTTTCCAAGTTCGCTATTATTAACCCCACTGTTGGTGATACTTTACCCATTAGTCTGGTTAGTTAACATGATCACCAATGGCATCTTACGAATCTTTGGGGTCAATGCTAACGAAAAATCAGTCGATCAATTGAGCAGCGATGAATTGCGCACCGTGGTCAATGAGACTGGTGATAAAATCCCTCAAAAGCACCAACAGATGCTGACTGGTATTTTAGACTTAGAACACGTCACGGTTGAAGACGTCATGGTGCCACGCTCCGAAATTGGTGGCATTGACATTAACGATGAGTGGAAGCAAATTCTACGTCAATTGAGTCATAGTCAGCACACTCGAATCTTATTATACCGTGACAATATTGATGACGCGGTAGGCTTTATCCATGCCCGTGATTTAATGCACCTTCAAACCAAAAACCAGTTTGATAAGTCCAACTTAGTACGCTCGGTTCGTGAGTTATATTTTATTCCCGAAGCAACCTCGCTTAATGTTCAGCTGCATAAATTTCAAGAGAACAAAGAACGGATTGGCTTAGTGGTTGATGAATACGGTGACATCCAAGGATTGGTGACACTTGAAGATATTTTAGAAGAAATTGTCGGAGACTTTACCACTAACGTTTCGCCAACAGTCAGCGATGAAATTCATTTACAAGATGATGGCACCTACATTATTGATGGCACCATGAATATTCGAGAATTGAATCGAGAGATGCAGTGGCATTTACCAATTGATGGTCCAAAAACAATCAACGGTATGATTATTGAGTATCTGCAAGATATTCCAGCACCAGGGATTAGCTTCCGCATTGATGGTTATCCGATCGAAGTGTTGGTCGTTGATAATAATATGATTAAAAGCATTCGAATTATTCCCGAATTCTTTGAACCAAAATCAAATCCAAACATTGATACCGATGAAGAAGATTAGCTAATAACTTAGCCCTAAAAACGCCAAGCCCCCGCTGCATTACCATGCTGCGGGGGCTTAGTTTATTTCATCCCACGCTGTTGCTTAACACGCTCATAAGCAGCTTGAATGTCCTGAGTCTTTTGATTGGCGATGGCTAACATCTCCTTGGGTAGCCCCTTCGCTGCTAATTTATCAGGATGATGCTGAGACATTAACTTACGCCACGCCTTTTTAACTTGTTTATCATCATCGCTATCGCTAACCCCAAGAATGTTATAGGCATCACTAAGACTTGGTCCAGAACTTGATTGACCTTGCTGTTGCTTATGAAAATGCATCTGAGCCTCAAGTTGTTGCAACAATCGCTCAATATCATGAACCGAGAAGCCTAATATACGCGCAACAGTATATAAAATATCACGTTCTTTTTGATGCAACTCGCCATCAGCAAACGCAGCTTGGAGCTGAACTTCCAGAAACAATTGTAAGATATCACGTTGACCAAATGAGCTGCGCTTAAATTCAACTAGCACTTGCTCAAGTTCAAAACTATTTTCTTTACCTTGAGCAAAAGCGGCTTGCGCTTCACGGCGCTTTTCCCCCGTCAGTCCCATCTTATCCATTAACATTGAAGCAGCACGAATTTCTTCTGGCGTTACTTGACCACTGGCTTTTGCAATGTGGCCATACACCGAAAAAACCGCATGGAAAAATACCGCTAGATTGGCGATTGAACCTTTGTTGGCAAAAAAGCGATTAAAACCGCCTTGATTTGAAAAGTCCTGGCTCATACTACGATCGAATCGATGCCCTAAATACAAACCAAACAATGCACCGATAGGTCCACCGAAAAAGAAGCCAAACACTAGCCCTAAAATTTTACCCCAAATACTCACATTGGATCCTTAAATAAACATATTCACTCACAACTTATCGCATGAGTTTTAATAAAACAAAAAAGTGATTATCGCAATTGCTGCTCAAGTAATGCTAAGCGCTGCACGGTACCCACATCGGTCCATTGTGCCATAAGTAGCTGCCCAGTTACTTGATCTTTAGCGATGATCTGCCGCAATAGCCCCCCTAAAGGGGTTGGCTTTATCTCAAGCGTATTAAACAATAACGGATGATACAAACCAATACCGCTATAAGTGTAAGTTTTATCGCCAGACAGTGCCACCTTAGTGCCAGCAAGACCAAAATCCCCTTTGACGTTATGCGCTGGATTATCGGTTAATAATAAATGGGCCAACACTCCGTGATCTAATGTCTTGGGCAGTAGTGAAAAATCACAGTCAGTCCAAATGTCACCATTAATGACCCAGAATGGCTCGTTGCCGAGCAATGGTAATGCATTGGCAATACCACCTGCAGTCTCGAGCGCTACTGGATGTTCGGCTGAGTATAAAATCTCTAACTGCCAACGACTGCCATCACCCAAATAATCAACCAATTGCTGCCCAAGCCACGCATGATTAATAATAACCTGCGTAACGCCGACAGCCGCTAGTTTTTCCAAATGATACTCAATCAATGCCTTACCCGCGACCTTAATTAACGGCTTAGGCATCACATCGGTTAACGGACGCATCCGTTCGCCACGCCCTGCAGCCAAAATGATTGCGCGCATTAACTCTCCTTGGCCGATAAACTCGGCACCACATGATCAATAAACAAGGTTAAAAGAGGGGCTAACTGTGAATAATCTCGACAAACTTCGATGATGTAATCAACAACCAACGGTAAATCATTTAAATAAGCTGATTTACCATCCCTTAAATACAGTCGACTAAAAATACCACAAACTTTTAAATGGCGCTGTAATGCCATCAAATCAAACCAGCATTTAAATTGTAAAAAATCACCCCGACACAACCCCTGTTCAACATACATTTGATATGAAAGTTGCAGTAAGTCATCGCGCTCAGAAATACTCAACTTAAAATAGCAATCTTTTAATAATGAGGCGATGTCATAAGTTAATGGCCCAGTAACCGTGTCTTGAAAGTCGATAATAGCAAGAGATTGTGAATCTCGAACCATCAAATTTCGACTATGAAAATCACGATGAACACTGACCTGAGGTTGTGATATTGCGCTGGTAATTAATAGTTCAAAACAGCTTTTCAGCTCTGATTTCAATATTGAATTAAGATTGAGGTTTAAGTATTGCGTCATAAACCAATCATTAAATAGCTCAAGCTCTAACTCAAAAAACTCACGGTCATAATAGCTGATGATCGATGGTGGGATCACCACATTAGCCAACATTGATAGTTGCTTAATTGCGCGAGGGTACCACTGTTGGCTTTGGTCGCCCAGTAAAGGCAGTAATGTTTGATCGCCTAAATCAGTCAAGCACATAAACCCGAGGTTAGTATCGCTATCTAATACCCTAGGGACGTCTAAACCAACTTGAGCATATGCCAAAGCCAGCGCAATAAACTGATGATTCTTCTCCGTATCAGGAGGAGCATCCACTAGTACATAGCTGGTGTCGGCGGCCTTAAAACGGAAATAGCGACGAAAGCTCGCGTCGGCACTTATTACCTCGAGCTTAACCGCCGAAAACCCAAACTGGCGCTCAAACCAACGTGTCAATTGAACGGTTCGTAGATCTGTCAAAATACCCCCCATGATTCATAGCCCTAAAAGCAAATTTACGCTATTATACTCGTTTATCTTCACCGTTGGGTACTTCAATATTACTTGATCTAGCTGGTAGATACTGAGCTAGGGAAGTTTTGAACTTACCACCGAAGATTTTCTCGATTTTTACTCTTTTTTAGGTACCAATAGCCAATTATATGCGATTTTTTATTTTCACAGCTCTAGCCTTATTGGTTAATTTATCCTATGCACAAGAGGCAACTCATCAGTGCCAAATTAATTCACCGCGCCTATCAAACAATCAGTTACCGTCACTAGAATCAATGGTCGGTCAAGAACAATTGTTCATATTGTCCGATCATACTAAAATTAACTATCCCGACCATTTGACATACTGGGGGCAAGTTGAATTTAGCCAAAAAGACACCTACATTAAGGCGCAGCGGGCTGAAATAAATCGCAAGACCAACGTATTAACTGCCTCTGGTAATCTCCATTTTCAAGATTCAATGATTACGCTAAGCAGTGATTCAATCACCAGCTCACTCGATGGCTTAAATACTGAACTGATTAATACCAAATATTGGTTTAATGGCATGATGATCCACGGTCAAGCAGACAGTTTTCGGGTTGAGAACGGCAGCAATCTAATTTTGGACAACGCTATATTTACGACCTGCCCCGATGACCAACCCGACTGGTTGTTGCATGCAAAGCGCATTAATATCGACACCGAAAAAGAATGGGCTGTGATACACCAAGCAACCTTAAGACTATTTGATATCCCAGTATTTTATTTCCCGTATTTAACCTTACCAATTTCTGAAAAGCGCGCTACTGGGTTTCTTTACCCAAATATTGGCAGTAGCAGTCGTAATGGCATCGATATTTCAACCCCTTTTTACTGGAACATTGCCCCTGAGTATGATCTAACATTAACCCCTAGACTCATGACCAACCGAGGTATTCAACTCATTTCGGAGTTTGGATACTTAGTCGATCAGCAACAAGGTTTGTTAAACGTTGAATATTTAGGCGCTGATAAAGCGTATAACGATCAAGAACGTTATTTAGTCTATTGGCAACATGCCGGTAAAATTAATGATAACTGGCGAATTTCTACCGATTTCACCCTCGTCAGTGACGATAATTACTTTAATGACATTGGATCAAAATTTGCCAACAAAACCGATAACCAACTGATTAAAGTTGCTGAACTTAGTTATTTTGAAGATAACTGGTGGGTCAATATAAAAGTCCAAGACATCGATGTATTAGGCACCCAGTCAAGCCCTTATCAATTGATGCCACAGCTAAGTTTTCACAGTTATCAAAATCCGATTAATCAATATGTGGAATATGATCTATTCTCTGAATTTAGTTATTTTACCAACAGTGAAATAACTTCCAATGAAGCATTTAGAACCCACATTGAACCAACTTTACGAATCCCACTTAATTATGCTGCGGGACATATAACCACTGAGTTATCTTTATTACAAACCTGGTATCAACAAGATGACAAAGTTAATAATATTAGTGACACAATTAGTCGTACCCTGCCGAAATTTAGAATTCATGCCAGTATAAATTTAGAGCGTAATGCGCACTTCTTTGGCCAAGATTATTTGCAAACTCTTGAACCTCAATTGCAGTTCCTATACGTACCCTATGAAGATCAGTCTCAGATTAAACTCTATGATACTGCAGCTTTACGTGATGATTATCATGGCTTATTTCGTTCGCGTCGTTTCAGCGGCTTAGACAGAATTGCCGATGCCAACGAAATTACCCTAGGGATCACTAATCGATTTAGAAACAGTGAGTCCCAAGAAACGCTCAAAGTAAGCATTGGCCAGACATTTTACCTAACCGACAGTAAGACCCAACTAGATGAACTATCGCAATCATTAGCAACAGGTCGCTCGGCTCTGGCTGGTGAAGTTGATTTTAAAGCATCGGAACACTGGTATGTTAGTGCCGCGGTCCAGCTAAATGATCAAGCGGACTCAATCATTCAAAGTAAAACAACCCTAGATTACCGTCTTGATAGTGATAAGTTAATTCAGCTAAGTCACCGTTTTGTCAAAGACATCAGTAACAATCAAATAGACCAGCTTGGCTTACAAGGTGTTTGGCCAATCAATAACGAATGGACTTTCATTGGTAATTATTACCGTGATATTAACTTACATCGAACTATTGAAAGTTTTGTGGGTCTGCAATATGAGTCATGTTGCTGGGCTGTTCGATTACAAGCTTATCGACAACTTAACGTAAACTATGGATTAAATGAATTTACCAATTATCTTGCTCCCGAAGAGTTTGATAGCGGGATTTCATTTAGTTTCCAGATAAAAGGCTTAGGCAGCACGACAAAATTAAACGCTAAAGCAATGCTCAACGATGGGCTCTTTAGTTATCGCCGCCCTTATTACTTAAAAAACTAGCTTCGCAGCTAATTGACACAGCTGCGTTTACCTATTATAAAATACGTCAAAATGACCTGTGATGGATAAAAAATGAAGTTTTCAACAATATTATTAGCAACAATTTTTGCCGGTACGGCAATGGTAAGTCACGCTGCAGAGCGGTTAGATCAAGTCGCTATCATCGTCAATGACGGTGTCGTTTTAAAAAGCGAAATAAATTCTTTAGTTAACTCAGTAAAACGTCGTTCTCTAGCGTCAAAGCAAGAACTGCCAGCTGACCGTATACTCAGAACTCAAGCGACAGAACGTTTAATTGATACCATATTAAAAGAGCAAATTGCCGATCGGATGGGGATGCGAATTGGTGATGTTCAACTAAACCAAACCATCGAAGGGATCGCCCAGGAGCAGAAAATGCCCATTTCTGACCTTAAGCAGGCCATCGAAAAAGACGGCGATTCTTTTGCCAAATACCGTGAATCAATTCGTAGTGAGTTATTACTCAGTCAAGTGGAACGTATATCAGTACGTCGTCGGATTAACATTTCAGAACACGAAATTAGTAATTTAGTTGAGCTAATGAACGAACGCGGCAAAACTAATACTGAGTATCACATTGGTCACATTCTAATCCCCGTTGATAAGAAAGGCACCGCCGAAGAGCAGCAAGCGTCTAAGTCTCGTGCCGACAAAGTACTAGAGATGCTCAAAGAAGGTAGTGATTTTAAAAAAATCGCGATTACTTCGTCATCTGGCCCAAAAGCCCTTGAAGGTGGTGACTGGGGCTTGATGAATATTAACGAAATGCCGACTCTGTTTACCGACGCGGTAAAAGACCACAGTAAAGGTGACATCATTGGCCCCGTTAGAAGTGGTAACGGCTATCACATCCTGACCATCTTTGACATCAAAGGTAAGCAAGAAGTCAAAGTTAGCGAGTCTAACGCCCGTCACATCTTAATCAAAACATCGATTATTTTAAGTAATGACCGCGCCAAAGAGCTCTTAAATGACTTTATCAAGCAAATAGAAGCTGGCACAGCAACCTTTAGTGATTTAGCCAAAGAACACTCGGCGGATTCTGGTTCGGCAATTAAGGGCGGCGAATTAGGCTGGGCAGATCCAAGTAATTATGTTCCTGAGTTTAAAAACACCATGGCGAGACTCAATGAAGGCGAAATGAGTAAGCCATTTAAAACCACACACGGTTGGCATATCATTGAATTTATTGGCCGTCGTAATATTGATGCCACTGAGAGCTTCATTAAAAACCGAGCTTATCAACTGCTATTTAATCGTAAATTTGCTGAAGAAAGCGCAGCGTGGGCCAATGAATTACGCGCTCAAGCATACATCGATGTGCTAGACACTGGTGCTGAAGCTAAGGATTAAAAAATTGACAATACGTATCGCACTAACACCTGGAGAACCTGCAGGCATCGGACCTGATTTAGCTATTCAAATTGCCCAGCAAAACTGGTCGATTGAAATAGTAGTGATTGCTGATAAGCAACTGCTGCTTGATCGTGCGAAGCTGCTAGGTCTCCCTATCACGTTAAGGGACTATGACAAAAACCAAGCTCCACAGCCGCAATTGGCGGGCTCGTTAACTATTCATCATATCGAGTTAGCTGCCCCAGTAACTTGTGGTGTACTCGACGAAGCTAATGGTAGTTACGTATTAGAAACATTACAATTCGCTTGCGATCACAATATTGCGAGTGAATTTGCAGCAATCGTTACAGGACCCGTCCATAAGGGTATAATTAACAAGTCAGGGATCGCATTTAGTGGTCACACCGAGTTTTTTGCCCAACAGTCAAATACTCCTGATGTCGTGATGCTATTAGCAACAAAGGGCTTGCGTGTTGCACTAGTAACAACGCATTTACCTTTAGCTTATGTTGCAAAAGCCATTACTTTTGACCGAATCATCAAAGTAACCCAAATATTACACAAGGATTTGGTTAGTAAATATGGGATTAGTAACCCCAAAATATATGTGTGTGGTTTAAATCCACATGCAGGAGAGGACGGCCATTTAGGGCGTGAAGAAATTGAAATAATTAGTCCAGCACTTGAGCAATTGCGCCAAGAAGGCATGAACATTATAGGTCCGTTGCCAGCTGATACGTTATTCCAAGATAAATACCTTGATGATGCCGATGCCGTATTATCAATGTTTCACGACCAGGGATTACCAGTACTTAAACATAAAGGTTTTGGTAAATCTGTCAATATTACCTTAGGGCTGCCATTTATTAGAACCTCGGTTGACCATGGCACTGCAATAGATCTTGCAGGCACGGGTCAAGCCGACCAAGGCAGCATGATTGTCGCCATCAACGAAGCAATATATCTTGCAGTAAAGAGTTAATATGAACAGCAAAGTACACCAAGGGCACACCGCTCGAAAAAGATTTGGACAAAATTTCTTAAACGATCAAGGGGTCATTGACTGCATCGTTTCAGCAATTGACCCTCGCCCACAAGATCACCTAGTTGAGATCGGACCCGGACTTGGTGCATTAACCGAGCCTGTTACCGCTAAAATTGAGCATATGTCAGTGATTGAGCTCGATCGCGATCTTGCCGCACGACTAGCAAAACACCCGACACTTGGGCCTAAGCTGACAATTCATCAAGGTGACGCCTTGAAATTTGATTTTTCGACCTTAGTTAAAGACGGTCAAAAGCTTAAAGTATTTGGTAACTTGCCGTATAACATTTCGACCCCATTGATGTTTCACCTATTTGAGCAAACAGGTCTGATTCAAAATATGCACTTCATGTTACAAAAAGAAGTTGTGTTACGCCTATGCGCCGCGCCTAACAGCAAGTCTTATGGCCGTTTAAGCGTGATGGCCCAGTATTTCTGTAACATCATCCCAGTGATTGAAGTGGGTCCTCATTGTTTTGTACCCGCCCCTAAGGTGCATTCGGCCGTAGTCAGGCTAGAGCCTTACGATGTATTGCCTTTCCCTGCAAAAGACTTTGCAACACTGCAACATGTGTGTGCACAAGCATTTTCGCAACGTCGTAAAACTATTCGCAATAGCTTAAAAGGCACTCTGACGGTTGATGAATTGAACGAAGTAGGCGTTGCCCCAGAGCTTCGTGCAGAGCAAGTATCGGTAGAAAAATTTGTCGCTATGGCCAATTTTATTACTGATAAAAAGGTCAAAAAGAGCTAACTAACTACGCAGGGACGCGTAATTTATACCCGTGACCATTGGAAATTCAGAAGTCTCATTGATTACGGACATATACCCGAGGAACCGATCAACATGGCAACATATTTCATTGGCGATATTCAAGGTTGCTTTGATGAGTTAATGTTATTGCTTAAAAAAATCAATTTCGATCACCACTGCGATACCTTATATCTGACGGGTGACTTAATTGGCCGTGGACCTAAAGCTCTCGAGACTCTTGAGTTTATCACTGCCCATCAATCTTCAATCAACACAGTATTAGGCAATCATGACATTCATTTTTTAGCCATTAGCTGTGGGATTAAAAAAGCAAAAAAGAGTGATTATTTTGAGCAATTACTAGCCTCACCTAGTCTTGATTACTACGTTGATTATTTACGACACCAGCCTTTATTAATCGAACTATCACCACACAATATTATTCTTACCCATGCTGGGTTGTCCCCGCAATGGAGCATATCGGCCGCAAAAACAGCAGCTAACTTGGTCGAATCCCAGTTAAAACAAGATAATTTTAGCCAGCTGTTGAGCCAAATGTACACGACTGAACCAAGTGATGTAACTCAATGTAACACCGCAATAGAACATTCAATTTATGCCATCAATGCCTTAACTAGAATGCGTTATTGTTACCATGGCGGTCAACTTGAATTTTCACAAAAATGCCCTCCGCATCAACTTATCAATCAAGATTTAACACCTTGGTTTTCGCTAGAACATCCTGTTCTTGCCACACATCGCGTAGTATTTGGCCATTGGGCATCATTACAAGGCGTAACCAATCATCCCAATGCCATTGCCTTGGACACTGGATGTCTCTGGGGACAATTCCTCAGCGCATGGTGTTTAGAGACCAACGAAATTACGCAACAAAAATCGCTAATGTTTACCTCGTAACTGCCGATAATAATTAACAATTAGTAAATTAATTTGTTAAGCTACATTTCCTATTTATTTAGCTCAGTAAGTAATAATAAATAGCACGGCATCAATATGGATATTACCACTCGTCGGGAACGTAGTCTGAATAGCTAGCATGTATGCAACATTCAGAATTTATAATAATAGATTGCTCTATCAATCAAATAATACCCTTGGAGATATCGATGAAATTAACAGTGGCCAACCGAATTATCGGTGGTTTTGGCATCATTACCTTAATGCTGGTTTTTATGGGCGTAAGCTCACTGCTCAATCTATCTGACATTGCTCGTGATACCACCAAAGCAAAAAATACCTCTTTACCTATTTTGCAAACCAGTAATAAGTTACAAATTCAGTTACTCCAGCTTGAGACCCTTTCGACACTGGAGTTTTATAGCAATGATGCGATTAGATTAAATGCGCAAAATGCTAAGATCTTAAAAGCCCAACAAAATTTTATGACGCTGCTTAGTCATTTAACTCAGCTGACCGCAAACGAGTCGCAATTTTTGCAAATAATTTCTCAAATAGAACAAACTAATAACAAAATTACGCGGACCACATCTAAATTACATCATAGTAAAGAACAGCAAATCAAGCTCACCAAACAACTTGCAGTAGAACTGGGTGAATTAAGCACCAGTGCTGACGACACCAGCAGTTTATTGCTCGATATCAGCGATCTTGAAAGCGAAGATTCTAGCAATGATTTGCTTGGCGTTATTGGCTTAGCTTCTGATTTGGATAACCTGTTACTATCTATGGTTAAAACCAGCGAAGACCTGCTAGCACAAAAGAGCCAAAGCAAATTTAGTGCGATTTCAAAAGAACTAACTTATCTGACCAATGATCTAAATTCGAAAATGAAGTTCATGGCTTCCAGATCCCAAGGCTTGGTTGAGCAAGGCACACTAAGCGAACTTAATACGCTATTTTTAACCACCATTGCATTTACGACTGGTGACAACTCAATTATTAATAGCAAACAGCGATTACTAACGCATATTGTTGATGCCCAACGGCACAGTATTGATTCAGTGAAGTTTATCGGCGATGCCAACCAACAGCTGACTAAACTATTAAGCCTGGCAAGTGAGTCCGCAAATTTGTCACAACAGAATGTACTTAATAGTGTCAATAACAGTGAATCAAAAATGTATATCGCCATTGTGTTAGCAATATTGTTTGCTTCTGCGATCTCATTATTAACCATTCGCCGCATCTTAACGCCATTAAATAAAACCAATGAAGTATTAACAGTGTTAGCGACAGGCAATTTAACCGTTCAAGTAGAACTTGATACGGATGACGAGTTTGGTGAACTAGCAAATAATATTAATGCACTGAGCAGCAACCTGAGAGGCCTTATTAATGGGATATCTCAACGCTCGTCTCAGTTAGCAACTGCAGCAGAACAAACCTCAACGATTACCTCACAAACAACAACTGCCATCTCAGAGCAACGCTCACAAGTAGACCAGGCGGCCGCTGCTACTAATGAGCTTAGTTCGAGTGCTGAACTTGTGGCATCGCATGCGACAGACGCGCTAAAAGAAATTGTAGCAACCAACGAGCAAGCAAGTAAATTAGCGATTGTCTCTGAGCAGAGTAAACAAACAATTAGCTCACTTTCAGAAGAAATCCGTAGTGCCGCAGATGTGATTAACAAACTACATGACGATAGTACCAATATTGGTTCTATTATCGATGTTATACGCGGCATTGCCGACCAAACTAACCTGCTAGCACTTAATGCAGCCATCGAGGCGGCGCGTGCAGGTGAACAAGGTCGAGGTTTTGCTGTGGTCGCTGATGAAGTTAGAAACTTAGCCAACAGAACTCAGCAGTCGACTCAAGAAATTCATAACATGATTGAGTTGATTCAATCAGGCGCTCAGGAAGCTGTTGCAGTAATGGAAGTTAGCCAACAACGGGCACTAGCATGTGTTGATGAGACCCAAAAGACATCTGAATCTTTGATTAACATGAGTAACTCTCTTGATGATGTTCAAGATATGAGTAATCAAATAACCTTAGCAGCACAAGAACAAAACAGTGTATCACTTGAAATTTCACAACGCCTTGAAGAGATCGTAAGTATTGCCCAAGAGACATCAAAAGGTGCCGAGGAGACTTCACAGTCTAGCAGTGAAGTAGCGCAGTTAGCTGAAGAGCTGCAAGCCTCAGCAGCTAAGTTTATGGTTTAGTACCAACTAAGCGCTAAACAGCGGCATATGGCCGAGAGCGAAAGCTCAAGCCATATGCCAGCATAAGAAAGTCCGCCGTTGTCCTCGGCTCGGGCATCCATGTTTCGCTCTACCTTCGCCATCCATACCTACGCATGTGCAAACATGGCACCGTGACATACGACCAAGAGCGAAAGCAGAACCCATATGTCAGAGGCATAAGCGAGTCCGCTTAAGCAGTGATGTTGGAAGTGTCGATTGTGCATTAGTGCATGGATGCACGTAATTAGAACAATGCAGGAGCAATTGTCGAGGAGCACACAATCGACCCGTTCGTCCTGAACATAAAAAAGCGCCTTTCGGCGCTTTTTTGATTTTATACAGATTTTATACTTATTTTATAACTTAGCGCGTGCTTTGATTGCTTGACCAATTAGTGATTCGGCTTTTCCGCTGTCTTGTGCCCATTGATAAACTGTTTTGCCATCAGGCTCAACAGTCTTTAAAATTTTGGCAGAGAGGCGTTTAGTCATAAAGACCCCAACCTTTTGAGAGTCACGATTCATCGCAAAACGCAATAGGCTATCACCATTACAAGATAAGCCTTTATAAATCTTTTTAAGCCGTAATTTATTACTTTTCAGTTGATCTCGTAAGCGAGACTTATTATCTGAATCGATATAACCGCAAATATTTTGGACGATATCGGCACTGTGAACCTGACCACTAAAGGTCACTGCAAGCATTACTGGAATAACGACTGCACTAGCAATTAACTTCATTGAAAACTCCTGACTTATTATGTATATTATTTGTCAGTTTAGATCGCTAAACGATACTGAAATATTCCCTTTTCATGCAACATTTCTCTAACACTAACCCATCCTACAAGGCACTACTTTAGTACCATTAACCAACCAATTTTCATCAATAAAGACTAGTCAGTCAACTGTTTTTTTAAACGATTTAACGAGTACGTTACAAACTCGATACCTTTTTTTGAACAATGTTTCTCTATCTCATTCTTTTGCCAAGATATTTCCGAGAAATCAGGAAAGAAAGCATCACCAGCAATATCTAAGTCGATATCTGTTACATAGAGGGTTTCGGCCAACGGCAGCATTTGTTGATACAAGCGCGCCCCGCCAATCACCATTAACTCATCACATGAACCCGCCACGGTAATTGCCTGCTCAATCGAGTGAACCACATCGACACCTTCGATGATCAGCGACTGATTAGTACTAATCACAATGTTTTGACGCCCAGGCAATGGTCGACCTATCGACTCAAAGGTATTTCGGCCCATTAGAATAGGCTTTCCCATCGTAACGCGTTTAAAATACTGCAGTTCTTCGGGTAAGTGCCACGGCATTTTATTATTTAAGCCAATCACTCGATTGTTAGCCATTGCCGCGATCATTGATATTTTCATTTAAGCCCCAAAAAAGAAACGGCTGACCTAAGCCAACCGTTTAATTATTCTAACTAGATGTTACTGACGATATTCAATTTCTACGTCATAATCATCTTCATCCCAGTCATTCCATTCATCGTCGTCATCGACCACAACATTTGGACCACTCATTTGTTCTTTGTGGTAATCGTCCCACTTAAACTCAACTTCTTGACTGGCATCGACTACAATTTCTTCGAGAGGGTTTTCTTCAATGTATTCCATGATCTTATGTGAAAGCAACTTAGTACCTTCTTTCTTAATCGCAGCAATACGGTAATAATCACCCTGCCAATCTAACGCTTCAACCACTGCGTCAATTCGGTCTTGTACTTCTTCTTCAGGTACCAGGTCAACTTTATTAAACACTAACCAACGTGGCTTAGCAGCAAGTGCTGGGTTATGTTTTTCTAACTCTTTAATCAGTTGCACTGCAGCAGCGCCGACATTAGTATCGTCATAAGGCATCAAGTCGATAACATGAACGATGATTCGACAACGCTCTAGGTGTTTTAAGAAACGCGTTCCTAAACCAGCACCTTCAGATGCCCCTTCGATTAAGCCTGGAATATCGGCAATCACGAAGCTGCGTTCAGAATCGAGTCCTACCACACCTAAGTTAGGCACTAGGGTCGTAAACGGATAATCAGCTACTTTAGGTTTTGCTGCTGAAACAGCGCGGATTAAGGTTGATTTACCCGCATTTGGGTAACCCAACAAACCAACATCAGCAAGTAGCATTAGTTCAAGCTTTAAACTACGAACTTCGCCCTCAGTACCTAAGGTTTTTTGACGTGGTGCACGGTTAGTACTCGTTTTAAAACGAGCATTACCTAAGCCGTGATACCCGCCTTTTGCGACCATGAGCTTATGACCAATGTGGGTTAAATCACCCACTAACTCACCCGTTAGTTCATCGGTGATCCGCGTACCAACAGGAACTCTTAAGGTTAAATCAGCTCCACGTCGCCCAGTACAGTCACGCCCTTGACCGTTTTTGCCACGCTCAGCGCGAGGAAAACGTTCATAACGAAAGTCGATTAGAGTATTCAAACTTTCATTAGCGATCATATAAATATCGCCACCATCACCACCATCACCGCCATCAGGGCCGCCATCAGGTACGCATTTTTCACGTCGAAAACTGACCGTTCCTGCGCCGCCGTCTCCGGCTTCGACACGAATAACCGCTTCATCAACAAATTTCATTGGTTTTCTCCGCACTGAACATGTGCATTAAGTATACTCTGTTGCTTTCCAATAGAAAGCAACGGATCGCACGTCCAGTGCATGTATCTGTTACAACGTCGTTTATTCTTCCATGCTCTAACGACATCCAGCTAGTCTCGGCACTTTTTATCTAAAGTACTCTGACACGCGCTTCCATATGCAAGCTGAACATAAAAAAAAACCCCGCAGAAGCGGGGTTTTCGAATTCTGTTTTAAATCGATTACTCAGCAATGATGCTGATGTACTTACGATTTAAAGAACCTTTCTGTTCAAATTGAACTTTACCTTCAACTTTAGCAAAAAGGGTGTGGTCTTTACCCATACCTACGTTCGTACCAGCGTGGAATTTAGTACCACGTTGACGAACAAGGATGTTACCAGCAAGAACCGACTCACCACCATAGCGCTTTACACCAAGGCGTTTACTTTCTGAATCGCGACCGTTACGGGTACTACCAGCAGCTTTCTTATGTGCCATTTCAGTTTAACTCCTAAGCGTTAATTGCAGTGATCTTCACTTCAGTGAACCACTGACGATGACCTTGTGACTTACGTGAGTGCTTACGACGACGGAACTTAACGATTTTTACTTTCTCGCCACGTCCGTGAGTAATAACTTCAGCAGTAACTTTGCCACCCGTAACATATGGGGCACCAACATTTATTTCTTCGCCATTGGCGATCATTAGAACCTTATCGAAATCGATGCTAGCACCGGCTTCTAGGTCTATTTTTTCCAGGCGTAAGGTTTGACCTTCAGTAACACGGTGTTGCTTACCGCCACTTTGGAAAACAGCGTACATGGTTTTCTCCGCTATGACATAAGTTACGTAATTTGTTCCGCAAGTTATGCCTAATCTAGTTTCTTAATAGGGCGCAGATTCTACGCAAGTGTCATCTTTTAAGCAAGTACAAATTAGGAATTAACGAGATTATTTTGGTAAAATTTAACCAAAGGCTTTAATAAGTACAATTCCCTAGCTTTGCTAATGTTAAATGAAGATTTTTGTTGTACAATCTTCGGAAAATTTTTTATCGAATTAATGCGGCAATTTCTTCAGCGGCATTGGTCATATTAATAGTGGGAACATTATGGATTTCAAAGCGATTAGTGATTTAACGAAGTCGGATATGGCTTCAGTCAACGAGCTGATCCAAGATCAACTGTCATCTGATGTCGCGTTAATTAACCAGTTAGGCTTTTACATTATCAATAGTGGCGGCAAACGTATGCGCCCCTTGCTAACTGTTTTGGCAGCTAAGGCATTAGGTTATCAAGGGACTGAACACATCTCGATTGCGGCAATTATTGAGTTTATCCATACCTCTACTTTGCTTCATGATGATGTGGTTGATGAGTCAACGATGCGCCGCGGTAAAGAAACGGCCAATGCACTATTTGGTAATCAAGCCAGTGTTTTAGTGGGTGATTTTTTATACTCGCGCTCTTTCCAGATGATGACGAGTTTAAAGTCGCTAACCATCATGGAAGTCTTAGCCGATGCCACTAACATTATTGCTGAAGGTGAAGTGCTGCAACTTATTAACGTTAATGATCCTGACACTACTGAAGCAAGTTATATGCGGGTCATTTACTGTAAAACGGCAAAACTATTTGAAGCAGCCACCCATCTTGCAGCGGTCATCACCCAGCAACAACAAAGCATTATCGATGCCATGAAATTGTATGGCATGCATTTAGGCACCGCTTTCCAATTGGTCGATGATCACCTCGATTACACCGCTGATGCTGACGAGCTTGGTAAGAATATTGGCGATGATCTGGCCGAGGGCAAACCAACCCTACCGCTTATTTATGCAATGGCCCATGGTAATGAAGAGCAAACCACCATGATTAAAACGGCCATCACCGATGGCAACGGCTTAACTATGTTAGAGCCAATCCTCGAGGCCCTTAACGAGACTGGTGCGCTAGACTACACGCTGGCACAAGCTCAGATAGAGGCAGACAAGGCTATTACCGCTTTAGATGTATTAGAAGATTCGCCACACAAAGAAGCATTAATTGCGTTAGCGCATATGGCTGCTAATCGTAAAACATAATCGATACTTTCTCGTGGATATAAAAAAGGCTTAACGTTTGCACGTTAAGCCTTTTTCTTTGGGTTCATCTATCACGCAATTAAGCTTTGATGAACTCTTCACCTAGAGTGATATCAGCCTTTAGAGTATCTAAAGCACCGCTTAAAGCGTTAGCTTCAAAATCAGTTAGGTCGCCGTAGCTAAGTATTTTTTCTACGCCATTCTTACCAAGAAGAACAGGTTGAGCGAAGAAACGAGCATTCTCACCAGGGCCTTCAACGTAAGTACATTCAACGATGTTCTCTGCGCCGTTAAGGGCAGCAACTAGAGACAGACCGAAACGTGCTCCAGCTTGACCCATTGAAAGAGTAGCACTACCGCCACCAGCTTTAGCTTCAACAACTTCGGTACCAGCATTCTGGATACGCTT
>JABSRS010000158.1:2387-7519 GCA_013214885.1 Gammaproteobacteria bacterium | reverse complement strand
CTGTAAGTTTGGGTACTAATGATCCTGATAATTTAATAAATGTAATTGAACACCGCAGCTAACACATATGAGCCCAGGTGCTGTCAATAGATACTAGGTGTTTCTTTGGCCGCATAAGCGGTCAAGTTGTTATGGCAATTTACCCTTTTGTCTACTTCGTCTGTCATGGTAGCTGTTAAAAGTTACTTACAGCAAACACATATAGAGGCTCTCTTACTGTGATCTCATCACTGCCTGTTAACGGTTCCGTCCGTTGATTGTGACAGGGGCACTAGACATTCATCGGTTAACCTAACTCTAGCGCTATTCAAGACGGGCTCAAGTTATTCATTTATCTTGTCCAGTTAGTGCCAGGCTTAGCTTAGGTGTAAGCATCTTGGTTTCTTGCATTGGTGCACGATAATGAGGTTGCTAATCAAAAACAGTGGCTCAGCTTATTTGGCGTATAAACAGAAAATAATAACTCATTAGCTAATTGGTTTTCATGTTTCTTTACACTCAACCGTATATTCCAGTTAGGTTTCCAGCTCACCTCATTACGTGACTAACCTTTTAAAAACTTGTTTTCATCAAATATCTTCTCATTTTTCAGCATGTAAAAAATACAACGTCCGAGTTTATGAGTGAATGCTGATAATGCCTTGGCTTTACTCATTCTTCGTTGTAATTTCTTCAAGTAGTCCTGGGCTCTTTGATTGCCGATCTTGTTACCGGAAGTGCCGTAAGTTTTACCGGCCGACTGCGCTTTGCATTTAACTAGACGTGCGTAAGATGCAAACTTTTGAACCGATGTAAAACGATTGATATCGCCAATTTCATAGATAATCGTAACGCAAGTATTCGTCCGATACCATTAACTGTTTTTAGAAGTGTTAAATGAACAGGGTTGTGTTTTAGGGCTTGTTGTTCAATAAACCGTTCTATTTTATTCAGTTCAAGTTGGTAAAAATCAATCAATGCCATGTCCAAGTCGACAGTTCGTTTCACGACGGGATCACTTGTACAAAAATGTGCTTGTATTAATTGTCGGGCGTCGCTGTTTTTTAGCGTAACGCGGTGTGGAGGTAAGTTATATTGGCTTGTTGTGTTGGTAATATGGCCCTTCAGGTCAGCACCATGGCGCACAATCTTCATTCTGCGGCGGATTAAATCACGCGTAGCACGCATCTCTTTAGGGTAGACATACGCTAACGGGAAATTACCGCCACGCATTAACTTGGCTATTTTGAACGAGTCGATTCTATCATTTTTAGCTTTTCCACCGTGAATCGCTTTCATATACAGCGCATGGCCAAGAATAAAATCGACACCGATATCATCACAGAAATCGGATACCCAATACCAACAATGCATACACTCAACGCCGACGACGATGTTGCCGATATAGGGTTCTAGTATTGTTAATAGTTTTTGAGGATCGTCAGATATTTCTTTGTGAACTAGTGTGTTACCGTCTTGATCTATAATGCAAATGTAAAGAAGTCTGGCATGTAAATCGATACCACAATAGTATGGATGCGTGTTATTGTAGAAGTTCATTGGGCGTTCTCCTAATTATATGACTAATCAAGGATCAACATGATAAAAAAATAGGAATAACGCTGGTAATTACTTTTGCTCTAGTTTTGGATATTGGTATAGCTTTTTAGCTCTTGATGAAATACCAATGGAGCAAACAGAAATCATCCAACAGTATCAGTATAATTATGAACACGATGTTGAGTTGATTTTAACGGAAATAGAACCACGTTTATTCACCTTTACTTACAAATAATTTGATCAAAGTCTTGTTAATGGTCAAATTTCCTACCCTAAGAACCAAGCAGATAAACATCCTGTACTTATTGGTATTTCAGCTATGGGGGAGAGGGTATCAAAGATGGTGGTCTGAATCTTTTAAGGGTCGCCCAACTGTGACACAAGTAAATAAAATTACGGAACTTGCTGATAAAATTAGTTCGTTGACTAAAAATAACCGTGTTTGCTGCAACCAATTTTAAAATCACTATTAACACTGACGAATTAAGATATAACTGACTCGCGCTAGGAGTTTGCTTTTGTCCACCATAACTGACAATAGCAGAATCAGGCCTTTATTTTATAACACGATGAAAATAAACTTGTAAATACAAATGATAATCATTACCATTTGTAGCGATTGATTATTATCTCTGGTTATTATTTAAGGCAGTTATGAAAAAATTAAGTACAGTAACAACAATGACTAGCTCAACATTATTATGTTGTTTTTCTTTATTGGCCTATAGCGGCACCGAACCCTCAACACTAGCTAACCTTGATAAAGTAGCAACAGAAATTGAAAAAATCGAAGTTCATGGCGTTCGCCGTCGCTTAATCGACTCTGGCGCCTTAAAAGACAGTATCGCCAAAACCGAATTGTTAACCGATCAATACATTAAAAACTCCCAAGCGAGTAGCCTAGCCGATGCGATTAAAAATGCTGTTGGCATTCGAGTATCTAATGAGTGTTCGATGTGTGGTGCAAAACGGGTGATGATTAATGGCCTGATAGGTTAACACACCAATGTCTTGATCGACGGTATTCCCATGCACACCATGATTTCTGGCTTTTATGGGATGGACTCGGTCGCTGCGACAGGGATTGGTTCAATAGAAATTGCCCGTGGTGCCGGCGCATCATTGACAGCGCCAGAAGCTATCGGTGGCACCATCAATATGATCACCAAAGAGGCCAGTGAAGATCAAATTCAAATCGATCTCGCCGCCGGTGAATTGGGTTATCGTAAAGCGTCGCTAATGGCGACCGCCATTAGCGACGACGAAAACAGTCACCTTACTTTAGTCGCACAATATGATAATCGCGATCAGTTCGATGGGGACAACAACGGCGTAAGCGAAAACCCTAAACTCACCAACTCATCAATGACTATTTATTTTTCTCATGACCTTAGCTACAACGACAACCTGCGTTTACGCTACAACCAAAGTAACTCAGAAGTATTTGGTGGTCCGGTACTCGGTGATACGGTGTTTAGCGTGAGTGATGCATTATCGAGTGTCGCCAATGGCGAATCGGCACAATTATTCGAAGATAACGATGTGCGTAACCGTTACATCGGGCAACCTTGGGAAACGACCGAATGGGTTAAAACCGATCGTGAAGAACTTTCCGCCAGTTGGTTACACGAAATATCCGCTAGCTTAAACATCACCACCAACCTAGCTTATATCGATCATGTCCAAGATTCATTTTATGAAGGGGTCGATTATCGCGCCGACGATACCATGTTGTATGCCAGCGTGCGACTCAATTACTTTCTTAACGACGAGCACCTATTAAGCTTTGGTGGCGACTTCCGCACCGAAGAAATGCGCTCAAATTCCCGTGCGTTATCAAAAATAGACAATTATATTGCCGATAGCTTTGATTACACCACCAAAGGACTGTTTATTCAAGATACTTGGAGCCCACATCAGGATTTTGAACTAGCGGCAGCGATCCGATTCGACAACATTCAAGCCGACTTTGTTGATCCCTCAAAACCTGGCACCGAAATTGACAAAAATTTGATTTCACCTCGAGTCGACATGCGCTATCTTCATAATGATCAAATAACCTCAAGACTCTCGTTTGGTCAAGGTTATCGGGCACCGTTATCTTTCTTTGAAAGTGATCATGGCATTCTCGATGCGGGCAAAGGTTATATTGTCGCGGTTAACCGACCTGAGCGTTCAAATAGTGCGACCTATTCATTAAATTTCGACGGTGAAAAGCTCACTAGCACACTTTCATTCGCCTATACCGAGGTAGACCATCTCGCGACATTAACCCATAATACCGCAGGTACACCAGTACTCGACCAACTTAAAGAAACCGCCTCGGTCAGTGCCATCGACCTCGCGCTTAGCTATCAAGTGATGGCAGAATGGTCACTGTCGATGATCGCCGAACAATACAACTACAACGACATCTTTAAACAATCTTTTGCCATTGCACCGGTTGAACGCCGAGTTACCTTGTCCTCCGATTGGGATTATAACGGCTGGGATGTCATCACCTCAGGTACCTGGGTTGGTAGCCGCGACCTCAGCGATTATGGCTATCAAGGTTTTAATCGTAACGACGCTACTGCGCCAAAATCAACCGCTGCTAAATCGTACATAACCGTTGATTTAAAAGTGATTAAAGAATTGTCGAGTAGCCTTAATGTCTATATCGGCGCAACCAATTTATTTAACTATAACCAAGCCAGCGACTTAGACAGCCCGTTAATGTTCCATGAAAATGGTGCTTACGACGTTATATTTATTCACGGGCCATTACGTGGTCGCTCAGCCTACGCTGGTTTACGCTATGAATTTTAAAGGGTTAATTCTTGCTAGTTGGGCATTGGCGAATGTCGCCTATGCCCAAGGCATTTATCAGCAACAAATGCGTCGCCTTAATGGCGACCAACATGTGTCAGCACCAATCCAAAGTTTAGCCAAATACCAAGGTACTCCCTTACTGACCTCTTTTTTCATGCCCGACTGTCGTTGGTGCCAACGGCAACATAAAGTGCTAACTCAGTTACAAAGCAGCTGCCCCAAACTTCAAACCATCATGCTAGGTGTACAAGGCAGCAAGCAAAAATTAAGACAACAATTAAAACGCGAAAAAAACACCTTTCCAGCCTACATCGCTAACAAAGAAATCGTTAAAGCCGTTGGCGCGCAAAGCCCAGTACCAATGATGCTAATTTTTAACCAGCAAGGCCAACTGACCTTTAAAACGATTGGTTATACCCGTCAGGCTAAATTGTCTGCGCTGCTGAAACAGCATAAAATATGCAGCTGATCAATAGGTGCTACATGTTGATCAATCCCGTGCTAATAATTGGTCATTAGAAGAGGTGATACCAATTTGATTAAGTTTGTGATCTTGTTGTGCGCAGTAAAAATTAATGAAAGCAACACAGTATTCGTTGATTTTAACCAGCACAAGTGGGCAAGGCAGCTTCGTCATGAACGAAATGGGTTTACCTAGCTGTTGTTCTCGATTTATATGCACGTAAAGTCATAGGTAGGGCTATTTCAAATAGTCCAGATAGCGAACTAACAAAGAAGGCTTTACGAATGGCGTTTGAAAGTCGAGGTAAACCTAATAAATT
>JABSRS010000158.1:0-2377 GCA_013214885.1 Gammaproteobacteria bacterium | reverse complement strand
CTTTTTCATAGCGACCAAGGTTGTCATTACACATGCAAGACCTTCAGACAAATGTTGTGGTCTGAAATAGTTCGAGTTACATTAAATTAACACAAAAGGAAGAAATTGATATAAAATGAGTTTTATACTTTATAATCATGTGATTATAAATTTCCTTACCCCTATAAATGGACTTAACATGAAAAAGATAGTACTCCCTCTTATTGCCGTTGCAACTGTCGGCGCTATTGCCCCTATGTTTGTTGGCAGCCAAATAGATGCATCACTTAATCAGTTTGTCACCCATATTAATGATTCGCCAGGTTACAGCGCCAAACTGACCAGTATCGAGACCACATGGTTTGCGACTACGGCTAAATTAGACGTTAGCCTACAAGTGGCCGACTTTAGTGGCCAACAAGGTGAGCCGACCGCTGAAAAAATGTCGATTGAAATAGACTTTGAAGCCAGTCATGGGCCAGTATTGTTCGGCACCCATAGCGGTCTCGGTTGGGCCAGCTGGAGCGCAACAGTTAATGGCGAAGATATACGTCAGCACGCTTCTTGGGCAGCGGACACTCCACTTTATCAGCTCACTTCAACCATGGGACTATCTGGCACGCATCGTTATGCTGATACAATCCCTGCACTCAACATTATCATACCAGATATAGGTACAATCGATTTCAGTGAATACACTGGGCAAGGTACCTATAGTGGTTCTGGCTTGGTATATGCCGGTGGTAGTAAGTCGATTATTGCAAACATTGATGGCGTTACAGTAACCACCGATAGTATTTCACTTGAAATTGACGCCAGCGCCAGCTTCGAAGAAATGGTTACTCAAGGTATTTATGATTCAACGAGTAAGTTTCATGTTGATAAAGTGGTGATTAATTCACTGGCTGGAGATGACGAAAAATCATTTTCTGATCTATATATTAATGCAATAACAGGCATAAATGACAGCAAAACATTGGGTAACATGGCATTGTCATACGGTGTCGGCGTGATTGATCTTAAGGCCTTCCACGCTGAAGATGTGGCACTAAACATGGAGTTTAACAACCTAAGTGCGGGTTTATTTAAAGAATGGCAAGCTTTTGCTAAACAGCTTGATACCAGTGCGCCACAAGAAATGGTGCTTAAAATGAAGGATTTTGGTCTTGACCAATTACCCGCATTTCTTAAACCACAGCCGCAATTTAATATCACCAGCTTACGTGCGACTTTCCCAGAAGGCAAAGTAACAAGTAACCTTAATACCAGTCTTGTAGGTATTGACGCCGTGCCTGACCAACTGTCAGATATTGGTTTTTGGGCATCTCATCTATTGGTTGATGGCAAGGTTGAAGGAGATAAAGCAGCTATCGAGTTTGTGGCATCGCAATACATCAAAAGTCAAATGCTTAGGGGGCAAAGTGAAGCCAGTATGACACCTGAAGAAATTGACGAGTTAAACACAATGGCATTGCAGCAAATCCAAGGCATGCTCGGGATGTTGACTGAACAAGGTATGGTTAAGGCAACTGATGCAAATTACACATCAGAGCTGTCATTTAAAGATAGCCAATTAACTGTCAATGGCACGGTTATCCCACTACCTATCCCAGGTGCTTAACACCCAATCATGAATACTTAGCCTTACCTTAAGGCTAAGTATTCACTGTTTTACAGGTCATTATAAAGTGATATCGTAGGCTATCATGCGACTAAATGCGGATTTAGCATTTAGTCGGGCGTTATAAGTTTAGGAGAGTACAGTGTCAAAATTGATTATTGTACTTTTCTTATTAAGTTTTAACTTTAGTTCTGAAGAGAAAATTATGGATAGCATACCTAACAAAAATATTACTATTGAGCAGCTCGATGAAATGTTTAATGACATTAGCGATCATGGTCAATGGGATTTATCAAAACCACTTCTTTGGGGGTATTTCTTTGCTGATAATGATCCTAATAAATTAGAATTGGTTATTCCTAAAATTCTATCTATGGGTTACACCGTTGTTGATATATTTCAGGCTAAAAAAGAAAATGAGAATGAAGCTGATTCATTTTATTTGCATGTGGAAAAAATAGAAATTCATAATAGTAAATCTCTTGATAAAACAAATGATGAGTTCTATATTTTTGCCAATCAAAATGGATTGGGTTCATACGATGGTATGGATGTTGGACCTGTTGAGCAATAAACTTATATCAAGTCCGTCAAGTCCGTCAAGTGGTTTTTGTAACATAACCGCTGCTCGAGGCATTAGCATTTAAAAAGGAATTATAATGGGCTCAACAGGAAGTAAACAATTAATGCGAAGCTCAACATTAGTTGCAGGTGGCGTATGCTCTGGTTTAGCAAGTATTATGGATTGAGAAAAGGTGGGATACGGAATGTATTCCT
>JABSRS010000157.1 GCA_013214885.1 Gammaproteobacteria bacterium | reverse complement strand
GATACCAGCCACTTCAACGTTAATTGAAATGGAAGATAACTCCAAAAGTGATATCACGATTCAAATTACTGGCTCGCAATGGAAGTGGCATTATCAATACTTCGAAGATGACTTTGGTTTCTACAGCCTATTGACTACCCCTAATGATCAAATTAAAAACATTGCACCTAAGGGGGAAAACTATCTGCTGGAAGTCGATAACCCATTGGTCATTCCCGTTAATAAAAAGATCCGATTCTTAATTACCGCCGATGACGTTATTCATTCATGGTGGGTTCCCGCTTTTGCGGTCAAGCAAGATGCTAATCCTGGCTTTATCAATGAAGCGTGGACCATTGTTAATGAGCCAGGGATTTATCGGGGTCAGTGTGCTGAACTTTGTGGAAAAGATCATGGATTTATGCCAATTGTGGTTAAGGTGTTATCTGAATCTGATTATCAGCAGTGGCTCGATAAGCAATTAGTTGCAGTTAAAGCACAGCAGTTGGCCGAACAACAATCGCTCAATGCCACGGTGAGTATTGAGCAATCGATGATCTTAGGAAAAAATATTTATGACAGCAGATGTGCGGCTTGTCACCAAACCAATGGCGAAGGTATCGCAGGGGCTTTTCCTGCCTTAAAGGGCAGTCCAATTGCATTAGGCGAGGTAAGTAAGCACATCGAGATAGTGCGCGATGGTCAAGCAATGACCGCCATGCAGGCTTTTTCAGGGCAACTTAGTTTAAAAGAGCTGGCGGCGGTTATTACCTATGAGCGCAACGCTTGGGGGAATGACACGGGGGATGTTATTCAAGCTAGTGACATCGCTGCGCAACCGACAATCAAGGAAAAAGCGCTAATCCCCGAAGTGATTAACACTGAGGTGGCGACGGCTATAGAATCAGCAAACCCAGACTTAGGTAAAAGCGTTTATCTTGCGCGTTGCGCTGCCTGCCATCAAGTGTCAGGGGCGGGGATCCCAGGTGCTTTCCCAGCACTAAAAGGCAGTCCGATTGCCCTTGGCGATATAACTAAACACATTGATATTGTAGTTAATGGCAAGCCTGGTACGGCGATGACCGCCTTTGCGGGTCAGCTAACTGCACAAGAATTAGCGGCAGTAATAACTTATGAACGCAATGCGTGGGGTAACAATACCGGTGATGTTGTGACGACTAGTGACGTTGAGGGAGCTAAGTAATGGCAGATACGATAGTACAAGGCGGAAACGAAAACAGTACTGAACAAAATAATACCGATCAAAAAAGTACCGCACATCATCACCAACCGCCTAAAGGGATCATGCGTTGGATCTTAACCACTAACCATAAAGACATTGGCACGCTTTATCTATGTTTTAGTTTTCTGATGTTCTTGGTTGGTGGCGGAATGGCGATGGTGATCCGCGCCGAACTTTACCAACCAGGTTTGCAGATCATTGAACCCGGCTTCTTTAATCAAATGACCACCGTTCACGGGTTAATCATGGTATTTGGTGCCGTGATGCCTGCGTTTACGGGGTTGGCTAACTGGTTAATTCCAATGATGATTGGCGCGCCAGATATGGCGTTGCCACGAATGAACAACTGGAGCTTTTGGATCTTGCCAATGGCCTTTGCGATCTTGTTATCGTCATTATTTATGGAAGGCGGTGGCCCTAATTTTGGTTGGACTTTTTACGCGCCGCTTTCGACGACTTATTCGCCCGATAGTACCGCGTTGTTTGTCTTTGCGATTCATATTATGGGGATCTCGTCGATCCTCGGTGCGATCAATGTGATCGTTACTATCATTAATATGCGCGCGCCTGGTATGACTTACATGAAAATGCCACTGTTTGTATGGACTTGGTTAATTACGGCGTTCCTATTAATTGCGGTAATGCCCGTATTAGCGGCCACGGTGACGATGGTGTTGACCGATAAGTATTTTGGCACCAGCTTTTTTGAAGCCGCTGGCGGTGGCGATCCTGTGTTGTTCCAGCACATCTTTTGGTTCTTTGGTCACCCTGAAGTGTATATTATGATTTTGCCATCATTTGGCATTATTTCGGCGATTATTCCGACTTTTTCACGTAAAAAACTCTTTGGTTACTCATCAATGGTTTATGCCACCGCGTCGATCGCTGTTTTATCCTTTACGGTGTGGGCCCATCATATGTTTACCACTGGTATGCCGTTGACTGCCGAGTTGTTTTTTATGTATTGCACCATGCTAATCTCAGTGCCAACGGGAGTTAAGGTGTTTAACTGGGTTGCGACTATGTGGCGAGGATCAATGACCTTTGAAACGCCGATGTTATTTGCGATTGCCTTTATTGTACTCTTTACCATTGGCGGTTTTTCAGGATTAATGCTGGCAATTACCCCAGCCGATTTCCAATATCATGATACCTACTTTGTGGTCGCGCATTTTCACTATGTCTTGGTGACAGGGGCAATCTTCTCGATTATGGCTGCTTCTTATTATTGGGTCCCGAAATGGACCGGTCATATGTATGACGAACGCTTGGGAAAACTTCATTTTTGGTGTTCTTTAATCTCAGTTAATGTGCTGTTTTTCCCAATGCATTTCTTAGGCCTCGCTGGGATGCCGCGCCGGGTCCCTGATTATGCCTTGCAGTTTGCCGATTTTAATCAGTTGGTGAGTATCGGTGGATTTGCATTTGGTCTGTCGCAACTGATTTTCTTAGTGGTGATGATTAAATGTGTTCGTGGTGGTACCAAAGCCCCAGCGAAACCTTGGGAAGGAGCCGAGGGTTTAGAATGGGATTTGCCATCACCAGCGCCTTACCATAGCCATACCACGCCACCAGTTATTAAATAGCCGAGGTTAAAGATGAGCCGATCACTAGCGCAAAAAAACAAAAAACTAATGGTCAAACTAGGATCGGTGATCGTGCTGATGTTTGGTTTTGGTTTTGCGCTAGTGCCTCTTTACGATGTCTTTTGTCAAGTCACTGGTCTTAATGGCCGTACGGTGGTAAAAAGCGATTTACCGAGTCAATTGACTGATCAATCACGTACGGTCCGCCTGGAATTTATGACGTCGGTAGCCCCTGGGATGCCATGGAGATTTAAGCCACTGGTTAAATATGTCGATGTTCATCCTGGCGAAAATAAAGTGGTTAAGTTTAGCGCAATTAATTTAGCCTCAACCCGAATTATCGGTCAAGCCATCCCATCAGTCTCACCAGGACTTGCCGCTAATTATCTCAATAAAACCGAATGTTTCTGTTTTAATCAGCAACCATTAAATCCTGGTGAACAGGTTGAAATGGGCTTGGTATTTTTTATCTCACCTGACATTCCTCAGCACATTAATACGATGACATTATCTTATAGCTTATTTAACGTGACCGATCAGGCAGCCAATATGCTGTAACTACATTGATTAGGAGCTTTGCATGACGAACAAGACCACAAGTTACTATGTACCGACCCAAAGTTATTGGCCAATTATTGGCGCCATTGGCTTGTTTTTCATTGCGATCGGCGCAGGAACTACCGTTCAGCAAATCGGCAGCGCAGCCAGCAGTGGGACCTGGATTTTAACGCTGGGGATTGGAATTATTGTTGCGATGATGTTCGGCTGGTTTAGCGATGTCATTAAAGAGTCTCAGGCGGGGATGTATAGCGACCAAATGGATCGCTCGTTTCGCCAAGGCATGAGCTGGTTTTTGTTTTCTGAAGTGATGTTTTTTGTCGCCTTCTTTGGCGCGCTATTTTATGTGCGTAATATTTCGACTTTTTGGCTCGGCGGGGGCTCGAACAACGTCATGACGGGGCAGGTATTATGGCCTGAATTTGAAGCCATTTGGCCGTTAATCATTACACCAGCAGGTGACACGACACAGGCAATGGGCTGGCAGGGGTTGCCGCTGATTAATACCATTATTTTGTTAACATCATCGGTTACCTTACATTTCGCTCACGTTAACTTGGAAAAAGATAACCGCAAACCACTGATAATTTTATTGGCGATTACGGTATTACTCGGTGCCTGCTTCTTAGTGTTACAAGTTGAGGAATATGTTGAGGCCTACCGTCACATGGGGCTAACCCTTAGTGCTGGCGTTTACGGCAATACCTTCTTTATCTTAACTGGCTTTCATGGCATGCATGTCACTTTTGGCACCTTTATGTTGTTTGTGATGTTAGTTCGGGTATTAAAGGGGCATTTTGAGCCCAATAACCATTTTGCATTTCAGGCCAGCAGTTGGTATTGGCACTTTGTCGATGTGGTGTGGCTAGGGTTATTTTTCTTTGTTTATATTATTTAGTCAGATCAATACGGACGAGGATTCGGTGTAATCAGGCCTAGTGCTATTGCAATTAAAATAATCAGAAACAGTAGTACTGAAAAGAGCAAGCGCCGAGCGAAAAACTTACTCATCCTAATGTTTGAATTTGGTTTTCGCATAATTAAAACAGCCTGAAACAGGCTAACGAAAACCAAGATAAATAGCGCAATGATGATCAGTTTGATAAGCGTCATACGTTTTATTAGCCAACGAGGTTATATGACAAAAAATATTAGCACACTCGTTATCATGACACTGATATTTATTGCGTTGGTTTTTGCTGGCTTAATCAAACTGGGGATGTGGCAGCTCGACCGTGCGGATGAAAAAGAGCAATACTTTTCCAGTATTATGGTTCGAACCGCTCAACCACATCAGCCTTTAGCGTCGGTGACAGCGCAAGACCTTAGTCAATATCCCGTAGTGGTGTCAGGAACGTTGCTCCATCAATATACATTTTTACTCGATAACATCACCAATAATGGTCGAGTTGGCTATCATGTTTTAGTGCCATTATTAATTGATGATTATGCCGCTAAGGTCATTGTGGTTAACCTTGGTTGGGTGGCTGGCAATGGTTATCGCGATATTTTACCTGAGCTAAATACCTGGTCTGGCAGTGTTGAAATAACAGGTAATCTCCATCAACCAAGCGATAACCCCTATGCTTTTGAGATGAAAGTTGGTGACAAGTGGCCGCGGGTGATTGCCCAAATTGAACTGGATAAAATTACTCAGCAATTACAAATACCGCTTGGGGATCTACATTTATTTCCCGCGGTATTAAGAATAGAGCCGGCACACCAAGTCGGTTATCAAAAGCAATGGCTTTGGGTCAATATGTCGGTTGAAAAGCACCTCGGTTATGCCGTGCAATGGTTTACGCTAGCGGCGACATTATTGATCTTAACTGGGGTATTTTGGCGTCGGAATTCACAAAAGGAAACAGCATGAATAATCAAAAAATAGTGAAAAGCAGAGGTGAAAAACAATTATTACTAATGATCTTGGCTTTTGCGGTGCCCGTTATATTGGCAAAAGTGCTGTTAACTAGTGGCTTTCGCGGTGAGGTAACGACCCATGGCGGAGTGCTGGTCAATAATCCAGTCAGTTATCAAGAGCTGGCGCTAGATAACCCCGCGACGGGTCAATGGCAGATGCTTTATATTGCAAAAAATAACTGCAATGAATTATGCCTTGAACGGCTCGGTTATGTCCAACAAACGTGGCGCGCATTGGGGCGATTACAAGAACGCGTCACGGTGGTGATTGCGACCAATAATCTGCGCCTGTTACCTGCAGGAGACACTGGTCAGCATGTGCCAGTGAAAATCATCAGTCTCGAGTCGTTATCAACCTTAAATTACGACCAACAAGTGGTGATCGTTGATCCTTTAGGTAACTTAATGATGACATTTGAGTTTCCCAACGATCATCAACAATCCTTGGTGATCGCCCACAATATCTTGCTCGATCTTAAGCAACTACTCAAACTTTCACGCATTGGCTAGGAGATAACTATGATTAAATCACCTTCGACGTCCATAACCGCTAATCTGGATCTGCTGGCAACTTGGCGAGTTTATTATCAATTAACCAAACCTAAAGTTATTTTACTGTTGCTGCTCACGGCGATTGTTGGGATGTGCTTGGCTACACCTAGCGCGCCACCATTAGATTTGGTCTTAATTGCCAGCTTTGGCATTGGTCTAATGGCCTCGGCGGGAGCGGTATTTAATCACTGCATTGACCATAATATAGATTGCAAAATGGCTCGAACCAAACGCCGTCCAATCCCTCAAGGTAAGGTGAGTCTTAAGCGCGCACAGCAATTTGGTTGGCTGTTGGCCATAGTTGGAATGGCGGTGTTATGGTGGTTGGTTAATCCATTAACAGCGGTATTAACCCTGATTAGCATGTTAGGTTATGCGGTGGTTTATACTATGTGGTTAAAACGGGCGACGCCACAAAATATTGTGATTGGTGGCATTGCTGGTGCCGCGCCGCCACTGTTAGGCTGGACCGCGATTACTGGCCAATTTGATGGTAACGCCTTGCTGTTGGTGATGATTATCTTCACCTGGACCCCGCCGCATTTTTGGGCCTTAGCGATTGATCGCTATGATGATTATAAAAAAACGGGTTTACCGATGTTGCCAGTGACCCATGGCATCGAATTTACCAAAACGATGATCCTACTTTATACCGTGTTATTAATGGCGGTGGGCTTGTTACCTTATTTAATGGGGATGTCGGGATGGCTTTATTTCATTGGGTCGAGCTTATTAAATTGGGGCTTTTTTTATGTTGCATGGCAGTTAAAGTATACCCCAGAAAAACGCTCGCCAATGGCGGTATTTAAATATTCGATTTATCATCTGATGATATTGTTTATAATCCTATTATTAGATCATTATATGGTGGGATAACCGTGGTAAATAATTGGCAAAGAAGATTGTTATGGATAAGCGTTATTGTGATGGCTGCACTGCTTGGTTGGCAAGTAAATGCTTGGCGCTCACAACCTAGTACCGAGTTGAAAGCTATTGAGCCTATAGTAGCGGTAAGCAGCAGCAAAAGTGCCAACTTTCGGGCTTTTTCACCCGCTAAACTGATTGCGCCATTTGAATTACCGAGTACTAAAACAGGATCTTTTACTAATCAAGACTTACTCGGGAAATGGAGTTTTGTGCTATTTGGTTATACCTATTGTCCTGATGTTTGTCCAACCACGTTAGCTCGATTAAAAGGCGTCTATCGGCAACTACAACAGCAGGCTAATGTTCAAGTTATTTTTGTGTCAGCGGATCCGCTGCGCGATGATTTACCGAGACTAACACAATATATTAACTATTTTGAGCCTGAGTTTATTGCGCTAACGACCAGTCACGATAAATTGTTTCCGTTCGCCCAAGGCTTGTTATTGCCCTACGGCATCATCGCTCAGGCTCCCAGTGAAGATTATGCCGTTAGTCACAGTGCCTCGATTGCCTTAATTAATCCCCAAGGGCAGTTACAGGGGCAATTTAAGCCAGATCTTAAACTCGGATCAATCCCGATTGTTGATATGAAATTAATGGCGCAACAATTCGAGATAATTATTGCTCAGGCACCACCATATTAACCAGCATGATTAGCCCAAGCACCAGTAACATGGCGGCGACAATGCCTATCATAATATAGGTTTTCGGATCGCCAGCCTCAAAGTCTCGCTGGCGATTCTTGTCACTTTGAACCCCCACAAAAGCGGCTAATAC
>JABSRS010000156.1 GCA_013214885.1 Gammaproteobacteria bacterium | reverse complement strand
TCTGCTGCGACCATTAACTTATCAATACCAGCGGCTTTCACCTGATCCATGACTTTTACAACGATACCGTGTTTAGTATCGATATCAGCTTGGATCATTACTGCTGCTTCTGGTGTTTCCGCGAGCATACGCTCAATATTCGCACGGACGCGTTTAATATCAACAACGCGTTTTTCCATGTGAATGCGGCCAGCACTGTCGATAGCAATAAAGATATTGGCAGATTTCTTCTTACTCGCTTGTTGAGCTTTAGGTTTGTGTACATCAAAACCAGACTCTTTAACGAATGAGGTTGTTACGATGAAGAAGATCAACATGATGAATACAATGTCTAGCATTGGAGTCATATCGATTTCAGCTTCGTCGTCCTCATGAATACGTTTACGTGCCATAAATTATTCTCTCTCTAATGATGTGGCAAACTGTCTACCAGGTGTTCTTTGGCTACTTTAATTTGCCCCGCTAATCGCGAACTAAAGAAAACACCTGACAGTGCGGCGACCATTCCGGCCATCGTTGGCATAGTTGCCATCGAGATACCACCTGCCATTAATCTGGCGTTAGAAGTACCGGATGTCGCCATCACTTCAAACACTGCAATCATACCAGTTACGGTACCTAGCAATCCGATCATTGGACAGATTGCTACTAGTGTTTTGATGATAATCATCCGCTGCGTTAGTTTTTCGTTGGCTTGGGAAATCCAGGCCTCACGGATCCGCTGGGCATACCAAGAAGTTGTATCTTCTCGAGCATTCCAAGCATCAATGATACGCTTACGCTCTTTTGGGAATTCTACTCGTAAGTAGATTGCCCGCTCTAGCATTAAGCCCCACATAAGAAACAATGTACCTGCAACAAGCAGTAATACATCGCCACCAGTGGCCATGAAGTCCCTGATAGATTCCCAAAGGCCCATCAGGTAATAAGTCATTACTTAGACTCCTTCTCGGCGTGCTCAGCAATCATACCAACACTCTGTTCGTCAAGAACATGTAGTAGTGATTTAGAACGCCCAGAAACAACAGCGTGAACCAACATTAGAGGTAGTGCAGCAACAAGACCTAGTACCGTAGTAACAAGTGCAGTTGAAATACCACCAGCCATCATCTTAGGATCACCAGTACCGAACAATGTAATCGCTTGGAACGTACCGATCATACCGGTTACTGTACCAAGAAGACCTAGCATTGGAGCGATAGCAGCAAGAACCTTAATGATTGAAATACCGCGTTCTAGACGTGGAATTTCTTTAAGGATAGCTTCATCAAGTCTCAATTCTAAAGTTTCAACATCAGCGCCTTTAGCACTATGGTAAACCTTAAGAATACGACCTAGAGGGTTATTATCAGAAGGATTGTTTGGTGTTTTAAGCTGTGATTTAATTTTAGCACTTAATAAACCAAGAGTGATTACACGCTCAATAGCTATTAATAGACCAAATAATAATACCGCAGTGATAATGTAACCAACGATTTCACCTTGATGATACTTTTCTTCAAGAGTCGCTTGACCTGTAAGTAGGTTAAGCAATCCGCCTCGAGTTACATCAATGTAAAGTGCTTGGTAACCAGAAGTAGCTTCTAGGTAAGGCGCGATAGTAGCAACATTACGGCTACCTGGCTGACGTGCAAGTTCTGCAACTTCATTACCACGACGTACTAAGTACTTTTCAGAATCAATCAGGTTGAAAGCACCAATACGTGTCACGGTACGCTCAATAGAGTTACCTTGAATATCAGCAACACTAACCTTAAATTGTGAAACGTTAGCAGCTTCGGTCATTTCAGTTTGCAATGCAAACCAAAGGTTCTCAAGTTCTACTAAACCAGGAAGTCCTTTAAGTGCACCAATTGCCGCTAGCTTTTCAGCACGACCAGGGAACTCAGAAGAAATTACTGAACCAGCAATAATACCAGCAGCATCGCCAGCAACACCACGAACTACACCAAAGGCTTCTTTTAAGTCACCCTGGGCAGAAAGTAAGTCTTCTTCTAACTCAGCCATACGGCGTTCGTTTTCAGCATGCTCTACTAAAAGACGCTTACCGCGTGCTTTCTCTGCAGTACGTTCTCTCTTAGCTTTAACCAAAAGAGCTTGCTTATCAGCACGTTCAGCACGGAAAGAAGCTTCACGTTTCTTATCGATACGTGCTTCAGAAATACGTTCACTTTTTACTTTCTTAAGCAGTTGTTCTAGCGTTGCAGAAGTATCTGCAGCTTGAGCAAAAGTAGCCGACATTGCGATAGTCGCAATAGCTAGGCCTTTAAATAACTTTTTCATTATTTAGTGCTCCCTACAGCAGGTACTGGTAGTAAGATTAAAGCAGGTGACTTATCTTTACGTACTACACCAATCGCCTCGCGAATCGGACGACGCCAAGAATCATCTAAACGTTCCCATGCAGTGTTAGCCTTATTCCAAACCCAAGTATTTTGTGAGTCAAGAGTTTGAGCAACAAGTGCGATACGACCAACCTGAAGAAGATCAACGGTAACGTCAGAACCTTCAATAGATTGCTTGCCCTGACTTACAGTAGACAGACGACCAGAATCAAGTTCGATTTGATATGCTTCTAATACTTTACGGTATTTTTCAGCGGTAGAAACATTTGAATCGATCATCATATCGCGAAGAAATGCGATGCGATCTAAACGTTCTGCTTTATCATAAGGTAGATCTATTGCTACAAATTCATCAATTGTATCGATCATTTTGAACATTAGTGGCACAAGACCCTGACGAGTCTTATCGATTCCATCGATGTCAGCTTGAATCAAACCAATTTTAGCGACCTGATCGGCAACTAAAGCTGCTACATAATCGTTGTAAGCGCGTAAACCGTCTGTATCACCAACAACTTGGCGATAATCAATCACAAGATTTTGTGCTTGATCGAAAAGTTTTTCAACTTTCACTTGAGATTTAGCGGCAGTTTTTTGAATTACTGTGTCAGCTTTTTGTAGCTCTGCTACTTTTTCTGCTGATGCTGTAAATGTTGTTGCTAGGGCAAAGGCGCCAGCCATTGCGATAGCGATTTTATTTTTTTTGCTTAACTTGGACATAGTTCCCAACCAAATTTATTGTTGAAACTGCTGAAGCGATCAAAATACTCTTTTAAGAGTACCTAGCCACACACAGGGCGTCTTTTAATTTATTTTTAGTGTATCTCTGTACTGTTATTTCACAGTCAAAAACGTTGTCATCATTTCACATAACATTTAAAGCTGTCAACCGCTAAAAACCTGATACCCTCCACGCCACGACCATCAACTAACAAATTGAAAATAAAAGGATTTAACATAACGACAACATTTAATCAACAAAAAAGCAACACGAAAGAATTTAAGATCAACAGCTTGCTAGTTTGTGATAAATAATCAATTTGCTTAAGAAAACCACTCCTTAATGGTTAGATATTAGTCCAAACTAGTAATTTAGAACAAATCTATTATTCTCTAGATTTAGCCAGTCTTGGTTTTATTATTCCATCACAATTGCCTAAGAGTTATTAGCAATCGCATTTTCATGCCAATATCAATCAATGATTCAATCTCATTTGTAACCAATTACTACAATTAACTCGGTTTTAAAGCATATTATTAACTTACATCAAAATAAAACACATCATTTAAGAGTACAGGAATTGTTTGTTACAAATTTGTAACTTAATATTTTTTTGTACTGTTTTATTACCAAGTTTACCATTTAATTAATTTAACCATAAAATCAACAACTTAAAATAACTCCCGCAATGGACATTATATGTCACCAATCTAATTAAATTCAGTTTCTATTCAGGAAATCGTATCTTGTGACATAAATTGTACAAATTATGTCACTTACTCTGACTAGCTAGCCAAAAAGGTAAAATCGATTAACGTCATTTCTAATGACTTTACTCCCTCTTCATTGATATGATCCGAACCACACCAATTACCTTAAGTTTTCTGATGCTGTCACCACAACTAAAAAAAACAATTCAACAATGTTTCAAGTATTTTCGTGATGAAATTCCAAATTTTGTGTCACGAAAAGAACAAAATTATATGGTGGCTGAAATTGCCAAGATACTGGCAGGAGAATATGAGCGGAAGCGTCGAATTGGTGTTATCGAGGCTGGCACTGGCACGGGGAAATCATTGGCCTATTGTTTAGGCGCGATCCCTTTGGCATTATCTACAGGGAAGAAATTGTGTATTTCAACCGCAACCGTTGCACTTCAGGAGCAGCTACTCGCTAAAGATCTACCATTATTTAGGCAATACAGCCGTCTCGACTTTCAGTATGGTGTGGTTAAAGGCAGACAACGTTATATTTGTTCCAGCAAGCTTGAATTATTAGCCGACAGTAAGGCATCTAATGAAATTGCATTGTGGCAACATCAACCTGACAAAAGTGATTTAGACCTTATTAGCGCTTTGTGGCAGGCTTGGTTAGATAAAAAGTGGGACGGTGAACGTGACAGTTGGCCTAAAGTGATTAAGGATTCTATTTGGCAACATATCGCCAGTGATAAGTTTAGCTGTAACAAACAACTGGCCGCTCACCGCGGGTGTCCGTTTCATAAAGCTCGCGATATTATTGACAAGCTAGATGTGATTATTGTTAATCACAGCTTGTTATTAGCAGATCTAGAGCTGGGCGGTGGTACAATTTTACCCGAGCCAGATTCGATGTTCTATGTCATCGATGAAGCTCATCATTTACCAGAACAAGCGCGTAACTTTTCCAGTGCTTCGTCATCCTTATTAGCCACCATTGATTGGTTGGCCAAGTTTGATATATTCGCCAAGAAAATATCTGGCACAGTGAAAACCGAACGCCTAATTGGTCCCGTGATGCAACTCTGTGATAATAGTAATGAATTAGTCAGTGATTTAAAGCTCGTCAAACAGTGGCTTAGCACTAACAGTCAGCTATTTAATAACGATGACAAACGCCATCGCTTTGAACACGGCGTTTTGCCTGAATCGCTGGTTGTGTTAGCCGAAAACTGTCTAACGTCGAGTAAGTCAGGATTAAAGTACCTAAATAAAATCCATCAGGTGGTGCTTGAGCTTTATAAAGATGGTGCCATTAGCCCATGGCTAATTGAACCGTTGCTGGTCGACATTGGTAGCAATTTAAACCGGATGGAAAATCAAGTTAAACTGTGGCAAATGCTGTCATTTAAACAATCAACCAAAAGTGCTCCAATGGTGCGCTGGATTGAATTAACCGATCCGATTAAAAATGAGTTTTTTTTACGAGCATCGCCAATTGAAGTGGGTTATTTTTTAGAAGATAAGCTTTGGAGCCAAGCCCATGGGGTTATTTTATGTTCGGCCACCCTCCTGGCATTAGATTCATTTGATAACTTTAAAAAAGCCGCTGGATTAAAAGACAACGATGGCACCCAATTCGTTAAATTATTATCTCCTTTTGATTTTGACAAAAATTCTAAACTGATCATTGCAGATATGCCGGTTGAGCCAAATGATCCGAGTTTTGCTAATGAACTTGTTAGCCAAATAAAAAAACGGGTCAAGGGCCAAATGGCGAGCTTGGTATTGTTCACTTCTTATAAACAGATGAATCAAGTGGCCAAGGATTTGCGCGACCAACATAATATTTCGTTATTGGTTCAAGGCGAGGCGTCCCGCAGTGCCTTACTTAAACTTCACAAAGACAAGTGTGATAATAATCTACCGAGTATTTTATTTGGCACCAGCAGTTTTTCTGAAGGGCTTGATTTACCAGGTAACTACCTAACCAATCTAATTATTACTAAATTGCCTTTTGCTGTGCCCTCCTCCCCAGTCGAGCAAGCGCATGCCGAATACATTAAAAGCAAGAGCGGCAACCCATTTTTAATCTTAACGGTGCCAGATGCGTCACGTAAATTAATTCAAGCCTGCGGGCGCTTATTGCGCAACGAGCAAGATCAGGGCACCATAACCATTTTAGATCGTCGATTAGTCACTAAACGCTATGGTAAATCGCTGATTAACTCGTTGCCTCCTTATAAATTAACCATTGAACAATAATTGATGATGCTAGATTTTTTTACCAATACACCTTGGTGGTTACTACTTGCTATCGCGGCATTTGTCGCGGGATTTATTGATGCCATCGTTGGCGGCGGGGGTCTATTAACCGTACCTGCACTGCTGAGTTCCGGCTTACCTGTCCACATGGTCCTTGGCACCAATAAACTCGCATCGACCTTTGGCACTGCGATTGCCAGTTATACCTTTTATCGCAAAAAAATATTTGAACCAAAATTGTGGTTACCTTGTATTGTGGCAACATGCATTGGGGCATTAATTGGGGCCATCGCTGTTAACCTAGTATCAGGGCAATGGCTAGAAAAAATTCTGCCACTCATTATTCTCAGCACCGCTATTTACACTTTATTTAAACAACCAACCAAGACGGCTAAAGTTGCCCCCAATAAAGACTGCCAACGGTTTAGGCTTACCCAACGAATTCAAGGCGTCATTTTAGGGTTTTATGATGGTTTTGCTGGGCCTGGTACTGGTGTGTTCTGGACTATTTCAGGACAAGTACTGCATAAAATTGATTTACTAAAAAGCAGTGGCGTTGCCAGAACCATGAACTTTGTCAGCAATGCCACCGCACTAGTAACATTTATGGTGCTTGGTCAGGTCGATTTTAAGCTTGGCCTAATGATGGGCGGCTGTCTGATGATTGGGGCTTTCATTGGGGCTCATACCGCGATAAAATTTGGCAATAACTTTATTAAACCGATATTTATTATTGTGGTTATTATTATTAGTATTCAACTGGCATTACGGGCATGGCTATGATTAATCAACTGACTGAGATAGAACAACTATTACAACAGTTTTCGCAACAAGCTGTGGAACATGATCGTCGCAGTAAAATTCCGTCGCTCGCTAATCGGCCAATTTTCGATGATAAACTTTTTAAGGCCCATTCGGTTAAACTGAGCGCGTATGTTGCAGAAAGCATTCTATTGCTTAACGAAATAAGAAATCACTTAGCTAAAAAATCACCCGCAAGATTAATTCAGTTTCAATGTGAAAAGTTAGTCGACCAATGCCAAGCGATTAAAAAAGCATTATCGAGTAATCAACAGCGAAATACTGCGTATCAGCAAGACAAAGCCACCAGAAAACATGTAGCAGTGAAGCGCCAACAACGTCAAGGCAACTCATTGACTTGGCTTGCGGGTAATATCATGTCTAATAGTGTTGAGCTTTATCAGGAGCTGTCAAAACATCACGGTTACCAGCAAACACTTGAACTAAAAATAAATCAGCTCGAACAGCAACTGCAACGATGCATCACCAAAGACAAAATAGCGATGCAGCAGCTAATTCTTAAGCAACACAAACGTCTTGGTCAGTGCCACAAAGCCATTTATTTTATCGAACAACGTATCGAATTACTCGAAACTGGCAAAATTACTAAAAAATATTGAGAACAATATGAATAATCCAACGACATCTTTAGAAAACGCCCCTGAACATATCCAACTTGCTGTCGATTTGATTCACTTATTTGAATCAAACAATATCGAT
>JABSRS010000155.1 GCA_013214885.1 Gammaproteobacteria bacterium | reverse complement strand
GCACGTACTAGTGCAACACCACCACCGGCAACTACGCCCTCTTCAACCGCTGCGCGCGTTGCGTGAAGTGCATCGTCAACACGATCTTTCTTCTCTTTCATTGCTAATTCTGTAGCAGCGCCAACTTTAATCACGGCAACACCACCAGCTAGTTTAGCCATACGCTCTTGAAGCTTTTCTTTGTCGTAGTCAGAGGTAGACTCAGCAGCTTGTACTTTAATTTGAGCAACACGAGCGTTGATCGTCGCTTCATCACCAGCACCGTCAATCACTGTGGTGTTATCTTTAGTAATGATAACGCGCTTAGCAGTACCAAGATCTTCTAACGTTGCTTTTTCTAGCTCTAGGCCAATCTCTTCAGAGATAACCGTGCCGCCAGTAAGAATAGCAAGATCTTGTAGCATCGCTTTACGACGATCGCCAAAACCAGGCGCCTTAACCGCTGCAACTTTAACGATCCCGCGCATGTTATTAACCACAAGAGTTGCTAGTGCTTCACCTTCAAGATCTTCAGCAACGATAAGTAGCGGCTTGCCAGTTTTAGCCAGTGCTTCAAGTGTTGGTAATAATTCACGAATGCTAGAAACTTTCTTATCAACTAATAAGATAAATGGCGAGTCTAATTCAACAGTGCCAGTTTCTTGATTGTTGATGAAATATGGCGATAGGTAACCACGGTCAAACTGCATGCCTTCAACAACATCCAATTCGTCTTCTAGTGATTGACCTTCTTCAACAGTGATTACGCCTTCGTTGCCAACTTTTTCCATTGCGGTTGCAATGATTTGACCAACGCTGGTGTCGCTGTTTGCTGAGATGGTGCCAACTTGCTCAATCGCTTTGTTGTCAGTACAGTCTTGTGATAAATCTTTAAGTGCTGCAACTGCTGCGATAACCGCTTTGTCGATACCGCGCTTAAGATCCATTGGGTTCATGCCAGCAGCAACGGCTTTCATGCCTTCAGTAATAATTGATTGTGCTAGTACTGTTGCGGTAGTTGTACCGTCACCAGCAGCTTCATTGGCTTGAGAGGCAACTTCTTTAACGAGTTGCGCGCCCATGTTTTCGAATTTGTCTTCTAGTTCGATTTCTTTAGCAACAGTCACACCATCTTTAGTGATGATTGGCGCGCCGAAAGATTTATCGATAATGACGTTACGACCTTTTGGCCCAAGAGTTACTTTAACGGCATCGGCTAGTACATTTACGCCGGCTAACATTTTTACTCGTGCGTCGGTTCCAAATTTTACGTCTTTAGCTGTCATGTTTTTATCCTAAATTTAGTTTAATATCAGTGAGATTAATTATGCTTCAACAATTGCTAGAATGTCTGACTCAGACATAATTAACACTTCTTCACCATCAATTTTTTCTTTTTCGATACCGTAGCCATCTTTAAAAATAACAGTATCACCAACTTTAACATCTAAAGCACGTACTTGGCCGTTGTCTAAAATACGTCCATTACCCGTCGCTAATACTTCACCACGAGTCGATACTTGTGCTGCACTACCAGTTAGTACGATACCACCGGCTGATTTTGATTCACTTTCAGTGCGTTTAACAATAACACGGTCATGCAACGGACGAATTTTCATAATAACTCCAAATAGATTTCGAATGTATAGTGGGCGAATACACCCACTTATCAATGTTTATCTATATTAAATGGGGACGTAATTCACAGAACCAAGGGTGGGAAGATATTTTTTACTTTTTAAGCGCTTTTTTATCGGCAGCCACCACTTTAAAGGTACAATAGCCCTTTATAACTTAGGTACTTCGACACTTTTGCGGCTAAATCTTCTTCAAGGCTCAACGCGCCATACGTTAACTAAAATGAGCATTCCATCTGCGGTTGGGATCTTATCTATTCTTGCTTTTAATTTAGTTGATACCTGGTTTGTAAGCTTGTTAGGTACCGCCGAACTTGCTGCTATTAGCTTTACTTTTCCAGTCACTTTTATTTTGTCTAGCGTGCTCATTGGCATTGGCAGCGGACTTTCGGCCTCTTTAGCTAGAATGCTCGGGCAAGGACAACAAGAAAGCAGTGCCAACTTTGTCATTAGTGGTCTAATTCTCGGGATCCTTGCAGTGCTGGTACTTAGCTCTATTGGGCTGACCACCATAACGCCACTATTCACTATACTTGGCGCTACCCCCGAGCTAATGCCTTTTATTGAGCAATATCTGTCTATTTGGTATATCGCGGTAATTTTCCTGGTGATACCAATGCTCGGTAATGGCGCACTACGAGCCACCGGCAATACCAAATTCCCGAGTTTGATTATGGTGCTGGCTGGTTTGTTAAACGCTATTTTGGATCCTATTCTAATTTTTGGTTTGGGACCAATCCCTGCAATGGGCATTGAGGGGGCGGCTTACGCAACAATGATAGCGTGGCTAGCATCAATGTTTGCCTCGCTCTATTTATTGTATCGCAGCGGTTTAATCGAACGTTTTAGACTTAATTTATCATTACGCTATCAACACTGGCAGAAGATAATGAAGATAGGTCGACCTGCCGCCCTGTCTAATATGATTAACCCACTGCTTAATGGCATCATTATGGCGATGCTCGCTAGCACCGATACCGCAGCCGTTGCGGCCTTTGGGGTTGGCATCAGAATAGAGTCGTTAATGTTGATTGCCATTATGGCGCTCTCATCTTCTCTTACCCCATTTATTGCCCAGAATCTTGGAGCTGGTCAGTTTGACCGAGCAAGATCAGCACTGATTGGTAGTGCGCACTTTTCTGTCATCTGCCAATTGGTCTGTTACATTATTATCGCAATTTTTGCGCGTTCAATTGCCGAACTTTTTAGTAAAGATCAGGTAGTGATTGACTATTTAGTGGTGTTTTTACGCATAGTGCCCTTTGCCTACGGAGCACTTGGCATTGTGATCATGCTGGCTGTCAGTCTTAATGCTTATAATCGCCCTGGTAGTTCATTAGCATTGAACCTCTCTCGAATATTTTTAGTGATGTTACCACTCGTTTGGTTAGGGCATGTCACGCTCGGCGCAACGGGGATCTTTGCGGCAATTGCTATTAGTAATATTATGATGGGAGGAGCGAGTTATTTGCTGGCGTTAAAAATTAGCGAAGAAAAACCGAGTGAACCTAATTAACAACGCAGAATTTGCCATGCTTCGCATACAACTCGAAACTTAGCGGCGTCACCACCTCGGCGGTCAGGATGCCAACGTAGGGCTAATCGACGCCATTGCCGACGAATTTCTTTATTACTGGCTGGCGGGTCTAATTCAAAAATCATCAATGCCTCATCTCGAGGGTAAAGGGTGGCATTGGTTTTCTTGGTCCCAATATGTTCTTCAAACCGATGCCAAAATTGTGCTAGCATCTCTCGAATTAAGTTGTCACTAGTTTGATAGTTGTCCCAGTCGAGGTAATAGTCCCGTAACCCACTATCTTGGGCAAGGGCTTGTTTGAAATCATTGGGAACCACATTGTAAATTTCAATGTCCATGGCATGCACTTGTAACCATTGCTGTGGCAGCAACAGACTTTGCAGCTGAAACAGTGCATTCATTAACAAAAAATTGCGTTTAAACAAATCTTGATCAGGGTTTTTATCCAATGCGGGAAGCAAGCCCTGTGCAATAAGTTCAGCGGCCAAACTGTGGACTTTCCAACTACAACTTGAACCCTTTAGCACCCCTAGAATCGACCAAACAAGCGGGTTATCTTGATTGGTCTCTTGAGCTAATTCTTGATCAGTCGCTGATTCTAATGTCATGGTTAAGCTGGCTCTAATTGCTCAAGATACTGATTAATATCAACCTTATCAATTTGCTCTTGTGGCAGGTATTTTTTAGCATATTCAAGATAAATACCACTAGAGAGCAACAACTTGAATATGTCCATATCAATATGTTGATCAACGGCCATTTGATACAAAATTTCGATAACCGTACTGACACGCTTGGCTGCTTTGTAAGGGCGATCGGCCGCCGTTAATGCTTCAAAAATGTCTGACACCACCATTATTCGCTCAGGAATTGATAATTGTTCGGCACTCAATTTTCGCGGATAACCCGTCCCTTTCATCGTCTCGTGATGGGTTGATGCATACCGCGGTACATTTGCCAACTCAGGAGGCAATGGTAGGGCCTCGAGCATTTTAATTGTGCTAATAATGTGTTCATTAATCTTAAACCGATCCTCTGGCGTCAACGTACCGCGTTTGATACACAAATTGTATAACTCACCCTGATTATAAAGATACTCAGGTACTGTCATCTTAATATTAAATTTAGGGTCAAATTTTATATCATGCGTGCGCTTAACCAAATGACTTGGTTTATCCATTAACAAATTTTCTGTAACAGGCAACGCTTGGGTATTAGGCGTTAATGTTGAAACTTCCAACGGTGATAAGCCAAGCTGATCATTAAAATTGCGCTGCCAGGTTATTGTTGATAATTCTTTTAAACGCTTTAAGTCCCTCATCATCATAAATTCACCACCGACATTACTAGTGGCAATAAATTCAAAATCATCAACTAACTTGGCTTTCTTTATCCGCAATATTTCAGCTAGCATTTGCTTGTTTTCTGGCTGGCGGTGCAACTCAGTTAAAAACACAATATCAGCATCACGCCACAGCACTTCAAAACGCATTCTAATTTCGTGGATCCTGTTGTATATAACCTCAAGTTTGGTGCCTTTATCAATGATATGCTCGGGAGAAGTCACTTTGCCACAATCATGAAGCCAGGCAGCAATACTAAACTCACGCCGTTCCAAGTCATTAAAGCTAAAGTCTTTAAACGGCATCGATTGCGATTGGGATGCACTATCGGCAAGCATAATCGCTAACTCTGGCACCCTTTCGCAATGACCTGCGGTGTAAGGAGATTTATCATCGATTGCTTGGCTGATGATTTTGATAAATGACTCGAGCAACTCTTGTTGGGCTAGTTTTTTAGCTTCGATCGAGTGTGCCATCTCATTAAGGGATTTAGACAATTCATCAATCTCAAATATATTAGATTGAATTGGCCCAACACCACTAAATTTATTATCCTTGATCTGCTTATTTTGTAAAATTAACTGCCTGATCGGATTAACTATCGGTGTTGCAAAAAGCCACGAGAGAGGAAATAATATCAGCAAACAAATAATTGAAATAGTTATTGATAACATCACTTCAGAGCTACTCTCAGCAAGCACTGTCCTTGCTGGAGTTACGATAGAGAATACATCTCGCTGGCCAGAGTCAAATGTCATATATTTCGAGAACACAAAATAATCCTCACCATTTATTTTACCCATCTTGAAACCGCTATCTTGATTCTTATTAAAATTACCATTAATAAGCTCAACGTATGGCACGATACCATTACCAGAAGATGTTGAATTCCTAGCCTTTGTCACTAGCCATTTATCAGATAAATATTTTCGTTGCTCAGGGGTAATATTTTCGATCGCTCGATTAATTAAATCATTAAGTTGCCTTTGATCTGGCTGCAACAGAAAATGTAACTGATCTGGGAATTCAGTCGGTAAAAAATTTAACGCCAAGTGCATTTTCAAACCGCTGACAAAATATTGATCAGTGACATACTCTAAAATAACGCCAATATCCAATCCAGCATAGACCTTGCCGTCACGTACCGCGTTGATGACTTCTTTAAGGGTACCGAATTCGATAATGTCAATTTTTGGAAAGTTTTGCTTTAAACTATTGGTGATTGACCAGCCAGCTGCAATACCGAGTTTTCTACCTGCTAATCGCCCAATGTGATTAATTTTCGGCACATTTGAACGGGTAATCAATGCAAATGGTAGCTTCACAAATGGATCGCTAATAATGCCGTCATTGGCATTATCATCATTGTTAAAAATGGCTTGTAGTATATCAATCTCTTTATTTTTAAATTTCTCTACTAATTCGGGCCAACGAAAGCCATTGATATATTGAAATTCCAGCCCCGTCATCTTTGATATAATAGACGTAAAATCAATAACATAACCATTGGGAACCCCAGATACGGCAAAATCTATTGGAGCCCAATCCATTGAGTTTGATATTTTAATGACCCGATGTTGATCTACAAATTGTTGCTGTATAGGGCTCAAAGTAATAGGCTTTACTTCAAGTTCTATATTCCTAGGTAGTTTTTCAAGGTTGGACGCAATGATCTCTCCAGACTCTTTATACAAAAATATTTCACTATCAGCCCCGAGTGTTTGGCCAGCTAAATAATCAGATAATGAAGATAATGCAATATCAATTCCTAATACAGCATCAGAGTTTGGGATGGCCATGGAATATGTTTGTCCAGATTCCCCCGAAAGGTTAAATAGGTATGGGTCACTTTTGTAAACAGTTTCTAGCTTAGCCTTTAAATACCAAGGCCTGCTGCTAGATAGGTAACGTGTGGGCTCCGATTCCGTTGTTCTTAAATTGAAATTCTCATCGTAATACTCAAATGTCTTTACCCCACCATTAATTCCACGAGTTATTTTTACAATCAACCAACGGTCAGATGCTTGAGCAGCGAACTTGTCACGGGCAGGGCTCAACTCAAGATTAATTACTTGATAAAAATCTCCGTTGCCAAAGCCAATATAAACAGCAAAGAATACAGGATAGTTTTGAATTACCTCTGAAAATAATTCCCGATTTAAAGAGTTAATCTGGCCATTGCTAATCAAATTTGAATACTTTGAAAGGATTTTAGCAGTGTTAACCGCTTGACTGTCAAGGGTATCTAGATAGTCTCTGGTATTTTGAGCAATTAAACTATAGCGGGCAGATGCTGATTCTATAGCCATAGATTTACTAAAATAATATTGCAGGCCAATAGCAATTGACGCAATGAAGATATTTGCAATCACAAACACAAACACTACAGTCATGCGAATAGAGAATTTAATCTTTGTTTTTAATTTTTTAACGACCACGAAGTATCCTTACTGAAAATGTCACAAATCCATTGTTACTCATGTATTTTTGAACAAAAACACATGAGAGTCAATTGTTCAATCAAAAAAATCATCCTTACTGTTATTTTATCGCCAAAAACGAAAAAGCCGCCGCAAATGAATATGGCTGCTTTTGTTAGGCGACAATTAGCTTATCCGGTTTGGTATTCTTTGGGCATTAGGGGGGCAATAAAAATGCTTATTCCCTGGGAAAATCACTCAATACACGCGTCAAACTCTATCAGCGTTTGAGCTGCCATTTTCCGTAAAAAACCTTGTGTTTTTTGATCAACATCTGTCATTCTCATCTCAGGCAATTCCTCCACAGAAATTCCGGTTATCGTCTCAAACAAAACCAATGCCGAAAGAAATGCCCCTGTTTGATTGGCATGATTACCATCAGGCGCATGCATTTTCAAACGTTTTTTAGTCAACGTTTTATCCCATGCTAATCCAACGGGTGCAATACAAGCCTCGGTGCGTTTGGCAATACCCGCATAGATATCATGCACATACTCTCCTTCCCATTGCCTCCCTATTTGACCCCATTCAGGAAATAATATCGCTTTAGCAGACTTTTTTTGGATCATTTTCAC
>JABSRS010000154.1 GCA_013214885.1 Gammaproteobacteria bacterium | reverse complement strand
GCAACGTTTAGTAATTGGCTTAAATCTGTCTTGGGTGAGGCGGTAATTAATTGCTGGGTTGAGGTCGTGATATTAATGGTCGGTGGCTTGTTGAGTAATTTAGTAAACTCGATCTGTGCGGAACCATCTTTGGCGATGATAATTGCAACACTGTAAGTTTGGTTTAGTGGCACTCTCGAAGAGCCAGGAAGTGCAGCGGTGATGTTTTTCTGATCCAGCGTTATAACTTTGAGCATTTCCCCAGGTAAGCGTCTGGCTTGTCCAATGTTTATAGGGCTGTTGTTAATGAGGTAAGTTTGCTGAGTAACTTGGTCCGCGGGTAATTTACTAATAGCGACAAGTTTAGCCGCTAAATCCCTACTTAGTGGGACTTGCTCAATTGGTTGAGGTCTCGAGACTACCTTCTCTAAACTGATCTTAATATTGTTGTCTGAAACGCTTTCAATGGTAACTCGTAATTTTTGCCCTAGCTGTAGCTGTGCTAGTAGCTTAGGATCGGTAATTTCTAGCACTAGCGCAGCTTGCCCAGGAATGCTAATGGATACACTTTGTTGGTTGATCGCTAAAACATGCGAGTTAAAAGGCTCGACTTTAACCATTTGGAGTGTGCCGACATCCGTTATTGCGGCGGCGGTTGTCGGTGATTTTATTTGTATATTTGATAGATCAGGCATGAGGCTTACAAATTAACTAATTCAACCAAGCATACCATTTAACGGTTAAATATCCATAATCGAAACGATTAGCGGTAGTTTTGTTGACTAAGATGTTATAATTTAGCCATTAAACTAACCAGTAGGCTTTATAGTGCATAGATTACCAACACGCTTTTTGACCTTATCCCTGATTGCTATAGGTGTTAGCCAGCATGTTATTGCTGCCGAGCCAGAGCCAGAACCAGAGGTCATTTCAATAATTGACCAAAATCGTAGTGATCCATTTGAAGATATCAATCGACAAATGTGGGACTTTAACTACGATGTTCTAGACCATTATCTATTTAGACCAACCGCCGTTTTTTACCGTGATAATATTCCTCGTCCGATGAAAAATACAATTTATAACGCCGCCACCAATTTAGATGAACCCTCTTCAGTGGTCAATAATGTGCTACAAGGTAATACCGCCGATGCTGGGAATGCTTTTGGGCGTTTTTTAATTAACTCTACCTTGGGTTTATTTGGGTTGTTTGACGTTGCCTCACAGATTGGTTTAGAAAAGAAACATGATCAGTTTGGTGAGGTATTAGCTGTTTATGGCGTGGAAGCGGGTCCTTACTTAATGTTGCCTGCATATGGTCCAACTACCTTTAGAAATGAGTTTGGTGACCAAGTTGATAAATTGTATTTTCCAGCGGCTAACATTGGATTTATTCCAGGATTAGGGATTAGTCTAATTAAAGGTATTCATATACGCGCTGAACTCATTGAGCAAGAAGGCATGCTTAATGATGCACTAGATCCTTATACCTTCGTTAAAGAGGCGTACTATCAAAACCGCGTCTATGATATCTATGATGGCAACGTACCTGAAGTGGAATTTGATGATGAAGACTTTGGCGATGACTTTGACGACGATTAAAGTTTAATTAATTTAGACAAAAATAAAGCCAGCAATTTGCTGGCTTTATTATGTTCAGGATGTCGCAATAACTAATGCTATTGCGATATCTTTTCCATATTAGTTATGGTCTGAAACCGATAATTCTTCTTCAACTTTCTCTTCGATTGTTGGATGAGAATCTTCAGCGCCGTGCATCCAGTCAACTAGCTTATCACTCATTAACCACAAGATAACACCAGCTACAACAGCCATGATAGCTACGCCACCGAAGGTTGCTGCAGGACCTGCATCACCAACTTGTTGACCAATGATCGCAGCAAGCTTATTACCAAGACCAGAGAACAAGAACCACATACCCATCAGTAAAGAAGTGTACTTAAGCGGTGCTAGTTTCGATACCATTGATAAGCCAATTGGTGATAAACACAACTCGCCCATGGTATGGAAGATGTAAGCCATCACTAACCAAATAACGTGTGCCTTAACGTTAACATCACCGCCAATTTGGAACGCTGCGCCAACCATTGAAACAAAACCTAAGCCAAGGAAGAACAAACCTAACGCAAATTTACGCGGTGAGTTTGGCTCAGCATCGCCCATTCGTAACCACATTGCAGCAAAAATAGGTGCCATGATAATAATGAATAGTGGGTTTACTGATTGTAGCCATGACGCTGGCATTTCCCAGCCAAAGAATACTAAGTCAGTATTGTATTTAGCGAACAAGTTCATTGAACCTGCCGCTTGCTCAAAACCTGCCCAGAATACGATGGTAAAGAAACTCATGATTAAAATAACTTTAACCCGATCGCGTTCTTCTAACGTTAATGGTTGGTTAGATGCTGCATCATCACCAGATTTAAGTTTAGCCGATGGTTCAACACCTATTTCACCCAAATATTTGTGAGAGGTAAGTAATTGAAGGATAACGCCAATTAGCATACCAATACCAGCAACTAGAAAGCCATATTGATAATCGATTTTCTCACCGATAGTACCAACAACCATATAACCAAGGATTGAACCTAAGTTAATTCCCATGTAGAAAATAGTAAATGCAGCATCACGACGATGGTCGCCATCTTCATACAAATCACCAACCATGGTTGAGATATTTGGCTTGAAGAAACCATTACCAATGATCAATAAACCTAGGCCAACCCAGAAGAATATTGGTTCCATGCCTTCAATGTATTCATGAGGAGTACCAAGGAAAAATTGACCAAGCATCATTAAGATGCCACCAATAATAATCGATTTACGCTGGCCCCATACGTTATCAGCCATCCAACCACCTAAAACAGGGGTTAGGTAAACTAACATTGCATAAGTACCTAAAATACCGATTGCATTTGATTGTAGTGCTTTTTGATAATCATCATCAGCAGTTGAAGATAAAGCATCAATGCCAAAATAGGCCATATCCCAACCCATGACAGCTGCTGTAGCAATAGTTGTCATATAGAATACGAAAATACCACGAAGACCGTAGTAGCTCATTCGTTCCCACATTTCAGTTCCAAACAAAAGGAACAGGCCTTTAGGATGGCCAAAAATCTCGCCCGCTGGGGGTCTAATTGCGCTCATTTACTTCCACCTAGTTATTGTGTTGACGTTATTATTGTTTTGTGACTCTGGTATATACCAGTTTGCGACACATCATAGCAAACTTTTGTCTAAGATAAATCTTTAGTTTTTGTACTGATTTAATGACAGTGGTTCAATTTAGTCACTAAAAAAAGGCTAGATTGTAATGACTTGGAGTGATTAATAAAGTGTCGATAAAAAAAATCAAAAATAAGTTTACTTGGCTATGCTTAAAGGAGTGATGAAAATAACGCGATCATAATAGGGAAATTAAGTGAAAGTATTGACCGTATTCGGCACTCGCCCCGAGGCGATAAAAATGGCACCTTTGGCTTTGATGCTCAACCAAAGTGAGGAAATTGAACATCGTTTGTGTGTAACGGCCCAGCATCGCGAAATGCTAGATCAGGTGCTCGAGCTCTTTGAGCTAACACCTGATTACGATCTTGATATTATGAAAGCTGGTCAATCTCTTGGCGATATCACCACCAGAATACTCTCGGGTCTACAAACTGTACTGCAACAATTTAAACCTGACATTGTTTTAGTGCACGGTGATACCACCACCACATTTTCGGCATCGCTATCGGCGTTCTATCAGCAAATAAAGATTGGCCATATTGAAGCAGGCTTACGTACTGGTAACTTGTACTCTCCTTGGCCTGAAGAGGCCAATCGAAAGTTAACCAGTGTGATTTGTAATTTTCACTTTTGCCCAACCATCATGGCCAAGGAAAACTTACTGGCAGAGAACACCAAGCCACAGCAAATATTTGTCACCGGCAATACGGTGATTGATGCGTTGTTACAAGTTAGAGATCGCTTAGAAAACTCTCCCGATTTACAGCAACAATATCAGCTGCAGTTCTCTTTCTTAAATGCGGCCAAGAAACTGATCTTAGTCACTGGTCATCGCCGTGAAAGCTTTGGTGATGGCTTTGAGCGAATTTGCCAAGCGCTAAAAGCAGTCGCTCTTGGCCATCCCGATTGTGAAATACTTTATCCGGTTCATTTAAACCCCCAGGTGATGGAGCCTGTTAACCGATTACTTAAAGACATTGACAATGTATTTTTAATTGCGCCGCAAGATTACCTGCCATTTGTCTATTTAATGAATCGCAGTCATATCATTATTACCGATTCTGGCGGGATCCAAGAAGAAGCCCCGTCATTAGGTAAACCTGTTTTAGTGATGCGTGATACCACTGAGCGCCCTGAGGCAATAGCAGCAGGCACCGTGAAATTGGTCGGTACCAATATTGACCTAATCGTTAGAGAAATCGATATCTTATTAAATAATGAGCAGGCTTATCAAAAGATGAGTGTTGCGCATAACCCTTATGGTGATGGCAAGGCTTGTCAGCGAATCGTCGCGACTTTAATAGAACAAGGAAGCTAGTATGTTTGAAACAATCTCAGTTATTGGACTTGGTTATATCGGGCTGCCAACAGCTGCGTTATTTGCCTCGCGAAAAGTGAAAGTTTTAGGAGTCGATGTTAATGAATCGGCTGTTGAGACGATTAACCAAGGGAAAATTCATATTATAGAACCAGAGCTTGATGCGATTGTGTATAAAGCAGTGCAACAGGGCTATTTGCAAGCATCGACCCAGGTTAAGCCCGCTCAAGCATTTTTGATTGCTGTGCCAACGCCCTTTATTGCTGACAAGGAAGGTAATCATCCTGATCTATCTTTTATCGAAAAATCAGCTCAAGCGATTGCTCCTGTATTAGAAGTCGGTAATCTAGTCATTTTAGAATCGACATCACCCGTTGGCGCTACTGAGCAGCTGGCGCAATGGCTTAAAGAACTAAGACCAGATTTAACTTTCCCTCAGGATGCTGGCGAAGACGCTGATATTAATATTGCTCATTGCCCTGAGCGAGTATTGCCAGGCAAGGTTGTCCGTGAGCTGGTGAGCAATGACCGAGTTATTGGCGGCATGACGGCTAAATGTTCTGAGCGCAGCGTAGATTTGTATAAAACCTTTGTTGAAGGTGATTGTATTATTACCAATGCTCGGACCGCAGAAATGGCCAAGCTTACCGAAAATGCATCTCGCGATGTCAGTATTGCCTTTGCCAACGAACTGTCGATGATTTGTGAGCAATTAGATATTAATGTCTGGGAACTCATTGCATTGGCCAATCGTCACCCGCGGGTCAATATTTTACAGCCTGGTCCTGGGGTGGGAGGTCATTGTATTGCGGTTGATCCGTGGTTTATTGTGTCTAGAACCCCGAAGGAAGCTCGATTAATTAATCTGGCACGCCATATTAATGATGATAAACCACTGTGGGTTATTGACCAGTTTAAACAAAAACTTGCTGAATTTTTAATTGAGAATCCCAATAAAACCGTCGAGGAAGTTAGCGTGGCTTGTCTAGGTCTGGCGTTCAAGGCCGATATCGATGATTTAAGGGAGAGCCCCGCATTGAGCATCGCCAGTGAAATAGCTCAGCTTCATCAAGGTCGGTTATTAATCGTTGAGCCAAACATTAAAGTGCTACCACAGCAATTTGATCAGCGCGGTCAGTTATGTAACTTAAACGATGCGATGATTGAGGCTGACATCGTACTATTGCTGGTTGACCATAAACAATTTAAACGCTTTGACGCTAAGAAAATCAACATTCCTAAGTTAATCGATACCCGAGGGATTTGGTCGACATAACGGCTAATTAAAAGAATCAGTCGTTGTTTTGAGCGCTAGGGAGGTTACACCGTTTCGCCCATTATCTTTGGCCGAATATAGCGCATCATCAGCAGCTTTGATTAGAGATTGAGGGAACTCTCGTCATTTGTGACAATCGACGCAACTTTCCCGCATCATATCGGCAGTTACGTACCTTAATACAGTATGACCATCGATTGTTTCGAAGCGGAAGTAAGGCTCGTTGGGGTTACCTTGTAATGCCAGCCAAGCGGCAAGGGAGAAATCATCATTTAAACCGCCATCTTTAACGCGCCATGGAAACGGATATTCGCTGTACAATCTACTGCTTATTGTGCCACTTTTATCGCCAAGTTTGTTACCAAGGAGCATGCTTAGCGTTGCAGGTAGCGGAATTGCATTGGGGATTGACTTATAGTCGTGGGTTATCGTGATGCCATTTTTTCAGCAGCGACAATGACTTCGGAGGTATAAAGTGAACGAAATGTCGACAAGGTTTGGCTGTATGATTTAGCATTATCTATGGCTGTTTGATGAATCTGCTGATTTGATAAAAGCGTTAAATAGGCAAAGAAAATCAACCCGATGCTGACAAATATAAAAATTAAAACGGCAAAGATCTGTTTTATTAAAAATTCGATAAATCGTAGTGTGAGTCTTTGACCTAAAGCCGACATTAGCATTCTTATCCTTGAACGTTAAAACTCTAATTCATTATTTTAATCACTTATTATTGTTATGGTATTAGGTGGTGGCTGAAAGTAAACGGCTGTATCAGGAAAATATATGGCAGATCAAAAAAAGCCTTATCGAAATAAGGCGTTATGAAACTATCATCTTAAATATTAATTAGGCGTTAAAAGCTCGCTTAATTAGTAAATCAATATAGTTTTTATGCGATTTTGTTGCATCATCAGCACCCCAAGAGCTACTCATGTCAGCAATGGTATTTAACTGATAAACCGCTGCTGTTTTAGCTAAGTTATCATAGTGAGAGTTACCACCGATGGCAGCAATTTTAATTAAACGCTCAACATATTCTATTTGAATATTATTGGCACTGGTTGTTTGCTGCTTATCTTTAGTAAAGATAGCGCTGGTTAAATCACCCATGAAGGCAGTCAGTGAGTATTCGTTGCCATATAATGCTGTGTCACTAATACGCTGTAACACATCTTGATGTAGCAATTGGTTTAACACTGACTTTTGCACGTTTAAAATCATTTTGTGCGCTTTAGGATCTTCATTAGTGCTGTAGTGGTTAAAACCACGACGCTGGTGTTGCATGTGCGTATACAACGGTTGCATTGCTGATAGGGTATCACCAGCAAAGACATATTTAGCCAGTGCTTTCATTGCATTCTTTTGTACGTCAGCAGGAACAGGTGTATATGGCTGAAGATTAGCGTCATTACCAACGAAGTTACGCTCAATGTAAACGCCACCAATTTGACGAGAAATCACATTGGCTTGCTGTCGATACTGTCCGTATAACACATTGGCCGATACTAATAACTGTTGATGAGATTTACCATCAACTAGGGTATTAGCTTTTAAATCACCAAAAATACTGTTAATTAACTCCATCCGATCGACGGCATAAGCAACAGGATTAGAAGACAAATCACCAATCATAATCCTTGGATCAATGTGGCGACCAGGACTGCGCATGTCATCGGCATCATTACCATACGCTAAACCTTTTTCTGCTGAGCGGCTTAGGATTTTAGTTAATCGTTGTTGCTCTG
>JABSRS010000153.1 GCA_013214885.1 Gammaproteobacteria bacterium | reverse complement strand
AACCTGATCAGGACTGACCACGCTACGGCTCACTTAACGTTCGTTTGAGCTATTCAAGCTTGATATTAAAGCCTTTAGCGTTAATAATTAGCGCAACTCTGCCCCAAAGGATTAATATGTCATATTTAAAAATTTCAGTAGCATGCGCTTGTGCAATATTGCTAAGTTCTTGTGCTTCACTCAGTCAGCAAATAAGCCAACATGTCACAGCACCCAAGATGACTTATCAATCTTTGGCTATTGGCCACATAACCAATGATTCAATTCAATTGTTGCCGACATTTACGGTATTTAATAGCAATCAGTTTCCATTGCCCATTAACAGCGTAAGCTACCAACTCAGCCTTAACAACCAACAACTGGTGGCGGGCAATGCCAATAATGTCGGGACATTGGCAGCTAATGGCTCAAAAGATGTGACGTTATCACTCGATTTAGGCAAACAATCACTAGGATCATTACAACAGCTTCTTTTTAAGCATGGTCAGGTCGATTATGCTATTGATGGCACCGTTAATGTGATGGGATTAACCATTCCTTTCCACCAGCAATCTACCCTATTTATGCCTAAAGTATCTTTTAAACAAATGAAGGTAGTTAATGGTAACTTTAGTCAAGTGGATTTGATGCTAGAGGTTGAAATTGACAACAAAAACGACTTTAACTTACCACTAGATAATTTGAGCTATAAAATTACCAGCGGCTCCACCAGCTTATTCAGTGGTAGTTTACGTCAGCAAACTATTAGCAATGGCCGCCAACTGATTCAATTACCATTGTCTTTTAAGCCAAATTTGATGTTCTCGAATGTACTTGGGTTGTTACGCCAGCCGACACTGCCACTAACCATCAAAATAACCAGCCCGTTATTCTCATCTACCCATCAGACCAGCTTAAATCTGGCTAATATATTATAATATAATATAACAACCGATTTCAGTGAGGATGTTATGAGACAAATTAAAGCAATAATCACAGGAAAAGTACAAGGAGTGTACTTTCGCCAATCAACCAAGCAGGTTGCCCAGCAATACAATATTGTAGGCCACGCTATCAACTTAGCTGACACATCGGTGGAAGTGATTGCCATTGGCCACGAGCCAGACATTGCGCTGTTAATTGAGCTTCTGCATATTGGGCCTAAATCGGCTGTGGTTTCCAGTGTCACCATTACTGACTATCTAGGCCCAATGCTTCAGGATTTTACAACTGGCTAATTTAAATGTTGGGCTAAATAATCCACTAGTAGCCTTATTTTGGGTGAAAGATGTCGATTTTGGGGATAAACAGCCCAGATCCCATCATCGGCCACTCGATAATTGTCGAGCAATGTCACCAGTTGACCGTTCTCTAGATATTGTTGGACATAGTAATCGGGTAATTGAACAATCCCCAGTCCTTTTAATGCGGCATCCACTAAACCAAAACCACTGTTATAGCGTACTTTACCCGAGACACGCAGGTTCTTTTCCTTGCTCGCTTCGGTAAAACGCCAATAATCAATCGTTCCCAACAAACAGCTGTGCTTGGCCAGCTCAGAGAGCGAATGGGCAATTCCGTATTGTGCTAAATAAGCCGGTGACGCACAAACGTGGTTAGTTCTTTTGCCCAATTTTTTGGCCATCAGGGTCGAATCACTTAACTTTCCCAGTCGAATAGCCAGATCATAACCTTCCTCGACCAAATCTACCTGTTGATTGCTAAGATAAGCGGTCACTTCGACATCGCCATATTCCAGCATGAAATCATTAATTAACGGTAAAATTTGTTGTTCACCATAGGTTACGGGTGCTGTTAGCTTCACTTTACCTTGCGGTCGACTTTGCAGATTAGTGATGGCTCGTTCAGCTTCATCTAAACCATCTAAGACACTGCGACAGTGTTGATAAAAAACCCGCCCTTCTTCGGTCAAGGATACTTTACGGGTGGTGCGGTAAAACAATTTAATATTTAAACGTTTTTCTAGCGCGCTAATCTGGCGACTTACCTGTGCAGTTGAGATCGCCATTTTTTTTGCCGCCTTAGTAAAACTTTCGTTCTCCGCAACATAAACAAATTCACTAATACCTTCCCACTGCATGATTGTTACCTATGTGTACAAATGATTTACCAAATGACTATATTATCATTAATTTAGAAACAAATATAATGACTATAATAAATAACAACGCAGCAACGTTGCGTTACCATTGATCAAATAAAAGTGAGTACATTATGTCAGACCAATTTATTAAATCAAAAGCCGCTATTGCTTGGGGTCCTAACCAGCCATTATCAATCGAAGAAATTGATGTGATGCTACCCCGAGAAGGGGAAGTATTAATTAAAGTTATTGCATCTGGGGTTTGTCATACCGATGCCTTCACCTTATCTGGCGATGATCCAGAAGGTATTTTTCCGGTTATTTTAGGTCACGAAGGCGGCGGCATTGTTGAACAAATCGGCGAGGGCGTAACCAGTGTCAAAGTCGGTGATCACGTTATCCCGCTTTACACCCCAGAATGTGGCGAGTGTAAGTTCTGTCTATCAGGTAAAACCAACCTGTGCCAAAAAATCCGTGAAACCCAAGGCAAAGGCTTAATGCCTGATGGCACCACCCGTTTTTATAAAGACGGTCAGCCGATATTCCATTATATGGGATGTTCAACGTTCTCTGAATACACCGTATTGCCTGAAATTTCACTGGCTAAAGTCAATAAAGCAGCGCCATTGGAAGAAGTTTGCTTATTAGGTTGTGGTGTAACCACGGGTATGGGCGCGGTAATGAACACAGCCAAAGTTGAAGCAGGGGCAACCGTTGCAATCTTTGGCCTAGGTGGCATTGGTTTGTCGGCGGTTATTGGTGCCACCATGGCAAAAGCCAGTCGGATCATTGCGATTGATATCAACGAAAGCAAGTTTGAATTGGCCAAAAAACTAGGCGCAACTGATTTCATTAACCCGAAAGACTACGACAGACCGATTCAAGATGTCATCGTCGAATTAACCGATGGCGGCGTTGATTACTCGTTTGAGTGTATCGGCAATGTCGATCTAATGCGATCAGCACTTGAGTGTTGTCATAAAGGCTGGGGTGAATCAATTGTGATTGGTGTGGCTGGCGCAGGCCAAGAAATTTCGACCCGTCCATTCCAATTAGTCACTGGTCGTGTCTGGCGTGGCAGTGCCTTTGGTGGGGTTAAAGGTCGCACTGAACTTCCAGATTATGTTGAGCGTTATTTACAAGGTGAGTTTAACTTAAGTGACTTTATAACTCATACCATGGCGCTGGAAGACATTAACCAAGCATTTGAGTTAATGCATAAAGGCGAAAGCATCCGCACCGTCATTCATTTTGACCAGAAATAGCGCTTACCATGACCATTGAAAATTTAAGTATTAACAAAAGCTACGGCGGCTGGCATAAACAATATAGCCATCATTCTAAGGTGCTCAACTGCGACATGCGTTTTGCTATCTACCTGCCGCCACAAGCATCAAACGGCACCAAGGTTCCCGTATTGTATTGGCTGTCAGGGTTAACCTGCACCGATCAAAACTTTATGCAAAAAGCGGGAGCTCTGAGAATAGCGGCTGAATTAGGCATTGCGATTGTCGCGCCTGATACCAGCCCTCGTGGTGCAGGGGTCGCTGATGATGATGGCTATGATTTAGGGCAAGGCGCAGGCTTTTACGTTAATGCGACCCAAGCACCGTGGAATCGTCATTATCAAATGCTTGATTATGTCGTTAACGAGCTGCCACAGTTAATCGAGTCGACATTTCCAGTGTCGGATAAACGTTCGATTGCTGGACATTCGATGGGTGGACATGGCGCATTGACTATTGCGATGCAACACCCAGATCGTTACCGTTCAATGTCAGCGTTTAGCCCAATCAGTAATCCAATCAACTGTCCTTGGGGGAAAAAGGCGTTTAGTGCCTACCTCGGTAAAGATCAGGCCAGTTGGCAACACCATGATGCTAGCGTGCTAATGCATCAGGCCAAGCAATTTGTACCGGCAAGGGTTGATCAAGGATTAGCGGATGATTTTCTAACCGAGCAGCTCAAGCCTCAAACCCTTGAAGCTGCAGCTAAAGCCAATGGCTACCCGTTAGAGTTGCACCTTCACCAAGGCTATGATCACAGCTACTACTTTATCGCTAACTTTATTGAACAGCATTTGCGGTTCCATGCCCGCTATCTCACAAAATAGCAATACATATAGTAAAAAAATGCCGTCGAGATCCTCGGCGGCACCATTTCCGACACTATTTCAAACGCTAGCTCCAATACTAGGAACATGTTTTGTCCAATCAATTACCGATCCGTTTAAAGCAACTATCACACCCACAATGTCTGCCTTATTTAACTCAGATCCAACGTGGCATTGAAAAAGAAGGCCTAAGGGTTACGCCGCAAGGATCGATAGCACAAACTAAGCACCCTAAGGCACTTGGATCCGCTTTAATGCATCCTAGTATTACGACTGATTACTCTGAAGCGTTGCTAGAATTTATTACCCCTGTTTTTCAGCGTATTGACGATAGCCTCGATTACCTAAGTGACTTGCATAGCTTTACCATGCGCCACTTAAAGGATGAGTACCTCTGGCCTGCTAGCATGCCATGTAAATTGGCGGGCGAGCACAGCATTCCGATTGCCCAATACGGCAGTTCAAACATCGGTCAAATCAAACACGTTTACCGCCAAGGCTTATCCTTACGATACGGCCGCGCCATGCAATCAATTGCTGGCATCCACTATAACTTTTCGATGGCCGATGATTTTTGGCCCCATTACCAACAACTATTAAATGATCAAGGCGACCTACAGTCGTTTAAATCACAGCACTATTTTTCCTTGATGCGGAACTTCCGACGCCACTCTTGGTTATTAATATACTTGTTTGGTGCCTCGCCTGAACTCGACGATAGTTTTATCGGATCAAAACAAACCGAACCTTTAATTAAAATCAAACAAGATACCTTAGGATTGCCCTTTGCCACCTCACTTAGAATGAGTGATCTTGGTTATAAAAGTCAGGCTCAGTGTGATTTAAATATTAGCTATCACAATCTAGATAGCTATGTTGAAGACCTTAGCCAAGCAATAGCAACACCTTACCCTGCTTATCAAAAATTCGAGGACAGTGTTAACGGCAGTTATCACCAACTTAACGCTAATGTCCTCCAGCTAGAAAATGAATATTACAGTGACATTCGTCCCAAGCGAGTCCCTCACACTGGTGAAAAATCGTTAGAGGCTCTTAGTGAACGAGGGGTTGAATATATTGAAGTTCGTATTCTTGATATCAATCCTTTGCTGGCTGTCGGTATCGATGCACAGCAAATCAAGTTTCTCGATGCCTTTTTGCTCTATTGTCTACTCTCCGATAGCCCTGCGTTATCGACTGAGGAACAGCAAGAGATCGAACATAATCAGCAGAGAGTCATATTGGAAGGACGTCGACCATCGCTGATGTTAACCAAAAATACTCAGCAAGTAGCCTTAATAGATGCGGCAAGCGAGCTGTTAGTCGAGATATCTGACATTACCAATTTGTTAGATCAAGCACACGGTAATAGCACCTTGTTAAACACCAATAGCTCTTACAGCGATGCCCTAGCCTCCCAGGTAGCCAAGGTCAAAAATAGTGAATTAACCCCTTCAGGTATCATCAGCAAGGCTAATTCTAATGGGACAAATGGCAATGGATTTATAGCGTCGATGAATGATCTGGCTAGAAAACACCATAGTCATTTCATCTCGCGTGGTTTATCAGATGCAATGAATACCAAGTTACAACAAGCAACTAGCCAATCATTGCTGCAACAACAAGAATTAGAGGCAAGTGATGATCTATCATTAAGTGACTTTATTAAGCAGTACAAGTAGGTCACAGTACAAGTGAGAACAGTCACTATCGGACCAAAAGACCGACAATAGGATTAAAACGGTGCGCCTCTCACTTTGTGGTTATTTTTCAACCAAGGGTTGACTTATATTTCAAAATCTATAAAGTACACCTCAGCAGGAAAGAAAGCCTTTTGTTTACGTTCTCCATTTCGTTGTTTTATTAATAATACCGCGCTCTGTAGTTTTTAAGTTTCAGTCTGTTTTTACGCTATTCAAGCCTATTGAAGGCAACATTTTTATTAAAATTACAGGATATTATTATGTCTAACAAAGTTCAAGGTACAGTTAAGTGGTTCAACGAGTCTAAAGGTTTCGGTTTTCTAGAGCAAGCTTCTGGTGGTCCAGATGTTTTCGCTCACTTTAGCGCTATCTCAGGTGACGGCTTCAAGACTCTTATTGAAGGCCAAAAAGTAGAATTCACAGTTAGCGATGGCCAGAAAGGTCCTCAAGCTGACAACATCGTTGCTATCTAATTTTAGATGCCTTTTAGCTTGTTATTCAGGCTAAGATGAGATGATAAAATGGTAAACCTTCGGGTTTACCATTTTTTTTGTGCATTTCAAATAAAATCCCACTTATATTCTTTCAATATACTCCTATCTAACTTCACAAAAAAAAGACACCCACAAAAATTAGCTATTTAACCGTCTAAAATTTATGGGGTATACCATATTTAATGATGTGCTTAGGCAGCACCGTTGGTCATAACAATTATCAGGTGTTGGCAGCTCGTCGGTGAATAGTCCAATACGTCATGCCTACGATAAAGCCGCCGCCGGTAATATTGCCAAGATATACCACGATCCAGTTTTGAAGAAGCTGCGGAGTGGTAAAAAGCTCACCGCCACAAATAACCACCAGGATCAGGCCGACACTAAACGCAATCCCGCCAATCAGTTTTGCCAGTCCAAAAGGCAATGAGTCAGCACCAATAGTAACCGTGGTATAAAACACAAAGGCAATCGAAATAAAGACCCCTGCTGTAATCGCTAAATAAAAGGATTGCAACGGATCTTTGGTTGCCTTGACGACGCCAACCTCTTCGGCTTTGTCAGCCATGGCTTGTGGGATCAGTGCGTTAAATCGATTGCTTGGTGTGTTCATAGGGATCTCATTTTCGGTGGTTTGGCCACTAACATTTGGATAAGCTATACAGTGACTGACAAGCTAAGAATACTATTAATGCTGCTAAGGCTAATGCAACAGCGGCAATTATTATTGCACCTTTGATCATGATGATCCTCTAATTTATTGTGGTTTCAATTAAGAGAATTATATTGATCTATCCAAGATATACTATTGACCCAATCAGCAAATGATTTTTACTGATTGGTAACAAAGCCACCGAACAAACCAAGTGCAGATTAAGGTTGCTGTCTGGTTGGCGCCACCACGATTTCACGAATACAGACGTTTTGCGGTTGATTGTAAGCAAATGTCACGGTGCGGGCGATATCATCCGCGGCAATCACTCCCCCCATACCATCCTTCCATGCTTGATAGCCGCTTTTAATCTCTTGGGACGTAGTATGAGATAACAACTCGGTTTCAACTGCGCCAGGGGCAATAGTGATCACCCGGACATTTGAGTCAGCCACCTCTTCACGAACATTTTCTGAAATAGCATGCACCGCAAATTTAGTGCCGCAGTAGGCAGCATGATCGCCAAATGTTTTGCGTCCGGCAATTGAACTAATGTTGATGATGGTGCCGCCGTTGC
>JABSRS010000152.1 GCA_013214885.1 Gammaproteobacteria bacterium | reverse complement strand
CGATGTAAGCTCGGGTTTCGATTGGATCTAATGCGCTAAAGCTCCCAGCTTGCATTGCATCTAGGGTTAACACTCCCCAAGGTTTGCCATCAATTAAAATAGTACTCCCCATGCAATCATGGATGTGTAACTGATCACTGCCATCTTGGACTAAACCATCATAAGGATCGGCTAAATCAGAGTCACTATCAAAGCGGGTAATTTGTGAGTTGCTCAATATATGCTGCAACCGTGGGTGCTGTTCAATGGCAAACTGCCGCGCTAAGGCTTCATCCTTTAACCCGAGCGTTGCCACGGGGACCAGATAGCCATCATTTAACTTAAGCAGTGCAACGACATCACAAGGGATCGCTCGTTGAATTGCTAACACTAAACGCTTAAAACGCTCGGCTTGAGTTAATTCACAGTTTAAGTCTTCAACAATATCAATAAGGGGGGAAATATTCATCCAGTCATAATAACCTATAACGGGTCTAAATGACACATTCATTGATCTAGGTCAATTTAACCCTGCGCTAACTGGCATTTTATTAAAAGCATACTAATCAATAAGATAACAAATTGGCACGCTCTGTGTATAGAGGGAATAATGCTAGATATTATACCAAGAGGAATGCGCCATGTTAGACGCCAATATAGTTAAAATTATTAAATCAACCGTCCCCGTTTTACAAATTCATGCTAACGAAATTACTAAAGTATTTTACCCGTTGTTATTTGCCCAGCATCCAGATGTCGTGCCTTACTTCAACCAAACCAATCAAGGTAAAGGTACTCAACCTAAAGCATTGGCCAATGCCGTGATTGCTTATGGTGCCAATATCGATGAACTAGGGAATTTAAGTGAAGCAGTCAATAAAATAGTTCAAAAACATGCGTCATTGGGGATCTTACCTGCGCAATACGACGCCGTGGGTGGGTGTTTATTACAAGCAATAGAAACGGTACTTGGTGCTGCTGCCACCGATCAGATTATGGATGCTTGGGCTAAGGCCTATGGCCAATTGGCTAATATTCTGATTGCGGCAGAAGAGGCTATATACACCAACAATGAAAAGAAAACGGGTGGCTGGCGTGGTGAGCGTGAGTTCAAATTAGTTAAGCGCGTTGATGAAAGTTCGGTGATCACCTCGTTCTATTTTGAGCCAGTCGATGGTCAAGGGGTACCTGAATATGCAGCGGGACAATTCCTGACCATTATTTTAGATGATGTAAAGGGAGCACAAATTCGCAGAAATTACAGTTTATCCGACGCCCCGAATCAGCGTTATTTACGGATCAGCGTTAAGCGGGAACCCCAAGGTGTGGTTTCAAATCACCTTCACAACAATCTGCATCTTGGCAATACGGTTAAACTTACCCATCCCGCTGGTGATTTCACCTTACGTGAGAATAACAAACCATTAATTTTAGTGACCGGTGGAGTGGGTATTACACCAGCGATTAGTATGCTTAATATCGCAGCGAATTCGGGTCGAGACATCCGTTTTATTCACGGGGCAATCAACAGTGACGTCCACGCTTTTAAAGATCACGTGAACCAATTAGCAGTAACCCACGATCATATTTCAACGTTATATATTTACAGCGATCCGCAACAACATTGTCAGCCTGATGCGACAGGTTTTATTACCGAGCAATTGATCGCGCAACAATTACCAGATAACCGTGATGTCGAATTTTACTTACTCGGTCCAATGCCTTTTATGCGCGCAGCGCTGAAAATAGCTAACAGTCTCGGGATCCCTCAAGCCCAAATTCATTATGAGTTTTTTGGACCCAGTGAAGATTTAACCGCCTAAACACGACTAAATTACGATTCAATCATTATTCTATCACCATAGTAATTGAACTTGATTGGATCGTGGCAAAACGGATACTGTGATGAAAAAAAATGTTGCTAGGTGGTTTGTGATGATCGGCATCCAAAATACTAAGAGCCTCAATCAACAAATAATACCAGCCATTGGAGGGGCCTTAAGTATTTTTATTGTTTATTTTATTAGCTATAAATTTACCGATTTAACCGGGGCCAGTGCAATTTTACCGTCAATGGGAGCAGCAACGGTATTATTATTTTCAGCCCCCAAAGGGCAATTTCCTCGACCGTGGCCCTTATTCGCAGGCAATCTATTATCTGCAATTATCGGTGTTTGCTGCTACCAGTGGCTCGGCGATATTTTTATTGCGGCAAGTTGTGCCGTCGGTTTATCTATTTTTGCGATGCTACTGTGCCGCTGTATTCATCCTCCTGGAGGAGCGACTGCACTAGCGGCTGTCGTGGGTGGTGATGTCGTGCACCAATTAGGTTTTTATTACGTCATCATTCCAACGTTTATCAATTGTTTAGTCATTTTTTCAGTGGCTGTTGTATTTCATTATCTACTCGACCAATATCGTGCCCGAGCACGGTAAGGAGCTAGCTATAATCCCCTCTCCCACTCTTGACGTAACGCTATCGAACCTGGTTGATGTTGAGCCTGATGAACCTGCTGTAACAAAGCCGCCTTGTCCTTACCTAGAACTCCTTTTAATACCAGGTAGTTAGAGGCATGATCTGATCTAAATATTGTTTTGTCTAACTCAAGTGCTGTTAGCAGGGTTGCCATTTCTTTAAACAGTTCTTGTTGGCTCAACTGCCGAAACGGCTGATGGTTATTGTTGGTAAAGTTTTCAGCGAATCGTTGTTCGCCAAAAGGAAAACTAACGACTAAAGTAGATAAAAAGTCTGGTTGCGTTTCATTCATCAGCCGAGCAGAATTTAGCGCGTGTTGATTTGAAAACTGCGGTCCGCCCAGACCATTTAAGATCATCACTGAACTTTTGATCGCTGATTGCTTTATTTTATTAAGTGCAACCACTGAACTTTGATAGCTTTCGCCTTTGTTAATTAAGTTTAGGACTTGGTCATCGCCACTTTCACAGCCGATGTACAACAATTTCAAACCCAGTGCTTGGAGTTCGGTTAACTGCTCAACTGTTTTGTTTTTTAAGTTGCGAGGTAAGCAGTAGCTTGATACTCGAGTAACTTGGGGTAAGTGCAACTTAATCAATTCAAGAATTTGTTTCAGCCGTTTGAAAGGCAGCATCATGGCGTCGCCATCGGCAAGAAATACCCGACCAGTGGGTAGCCCCGATTGAGCAACCGTTATAATCTCTTGTGCTATCTCGTCAATATTCTTTGGTCGAAATTTTTTCGCCTCATCAGTATACATCGAACAAAATGAACACTTGTTCCACGAACAGCCATTGGTTACTTGTAAGATCAGACTCTTCCATTCACTAGGCGGTCGAAAAACAGGCTCAATATAATTTAGGGGATACATAACGGCAACTTGAAAGCTTAAAACTAGATTTTAAATCATCTAGGCTTAGTTTACGACGTCTTTAAAACAACCACGATAAAAAACAAAACCCTTTACCTCAAGTTAACTTGAGGTATTACTATGAGCTCGAAATCAAACATATTCGAGGGAACACCATGAAAATATTAGCGTTTGCAGCCAGTAACAGTAAAAATTCAATTAATCACCAATTAGCAAAATATACCGCTAATTTACATCAAGACGCCACGGTCGAGATTCTATATATTGATGACTATGAGCTACCTATATTTAGCACATCACGTGAAGAACAGTTAGGGCAACCAGCACTAGCCAAGCAATTTTTCAACAAAATAGGCAATGCCGATGCCCTTATTATTTCATTTGCTGAGCATAATGGCAGCTACGCCGCGGCTTACAAAAATCTGTTTGATTGGGTTTCTAGAATTGACCACAAAGTATTTCAAGACAAACCAACCATCTTACTTTCAACATCTCCAGGACCTGGCGGCGCATCGAGTGTTTTAGCGAGCGCGACGCAATCGGCACCATTTTTCGCAGCAGACGTTAAAGCCAGTATTTCAGTGCCGAGTTTCTTTGACAATTTTAATGTTGAAGATGGACTCATCACCAACAGTGAGATAAGTACTGAGCTAAAGCAAGCGGTACAACGTTTGGTAGGTTAGGTTAGGTAAGGTCTGGGCTAAAAAGGCTATGTATGAGTAAAGTGTTGCTGGCCTATTTAGTTAATGGTGGTCTTATGATGTGCAAATGTCTGAATGCGCCTCTTTGAGCTAAATTGTTTGCACACCAGTGCCTTTTCTTTGCTTCGCCAAAGAAAAGGCACCAAAAGAAAGGCGACCCGTAGTTTAGTTGCTGATCTTCATCTACATAGCTGTCTTAACGGAATCGATTTTAATGCGCATCCTGCGCGAAAATCTAAAAAATCGTCCATGATTTTTTCTCCTAACAGCTATCCAGATGAAGGCAACTAAGAGCGGGGGATGGTGCATCCTGTTACTCTTGCGCAACAAATTGAATTTTCAACTATAAAAATACAGCAACAGCTAATTAGTACATAGCCTAAAAAAGGGGCTAAGTTTTCACTTAGCCCCTTTGCTATCATCTAATGATTAATAACCTAAATTAGTTAGCAATCGTTATTTAGAAGAAAGTAGTTTTGAACTCAATGCCCCAGAAGGCTGGCTCGTTAACAATACCCGTTAGGTTATTGAAATCAACACCACCGATAATGCTTTGATCATTAGTGATGTTACGGCCAAATACTGCTACTTCATAACCGTTGTCATCGCTATCCCAAGAATAACCAACACGTACACCACCTTCTAACAAGTTATCGTCAGTGAATTCTACTGAGTCATATAAGAAGAAGTTAATTTTGCTACGGTAAGCCCAATCGGTGTAGAAGAACAACTCGCCTTCGCCAAGCTCTTGCGAATAACGCAGAGTCATGTTGGCAATCCACTCAGGAGCATGTGGTAGGCTGTTGCCATCAATAATTGCAAGACCATCAGCATTTAGCGGATCGGTTACCGTACATGATGCACAAGCTGCGACAGCTAAACCAGGATCTTTAATTTCAGTGTTGTTGTAACTAACACCAGCAGTTAATAATAGATCTTCAGTTAGTGCCACTTCTGAATCAAGTTCGAAACCGTAACCAACAGTCTTTTCAGCATTGATTAAATGGTTAGCATTGGTGCCACCACCAACAGCAGTTAGCTGTTGATCATTCATCTCAAAGTAGAACGTCGAGAAGTTAACACGAGCGCGGTCATCCCACACACTTGATTTAACGCCAAATTCGATTGAATGAATAGTTTCTGATTTAGCAACAGTTACGTCATTACCAAATAAGATCCGACCCTGAACAGATGGGGCGCGGAAACCTTTAGCTAGACGAGTATAAACATTGACATCGTCGGTTAGGTTATAAAATGCACTTAAATCCCAGCTAACTTGTGAATCACTTGGGTTACGAGTAATCGGCCCTAATTCACCAGCACCAAATGGACTCGTCTCACGAGTTGCCGAGAATTCTTTATCATCATCTGAATAACGAATACCCGCTGTGATTTTTAACTCGTCAGTTAGATCATAATCCATCGAACCAAAGATAGCCCAAGCATTAGTTTCTTGTGTTTGACTTGCTTCGCCATTAATTACATTACCAGCGAAACTGTAGCTTTTAATTTCAAGTTCTTCTTTGAAGAAGAATGCACCAAATTGGTAATCTAAAGCGCCTAATTCATTTGAAGCGACTCGAATTTCTTGAGACAATTGCTTATGCTCAGGAATGGCATCGGCACTTTGTGCGCCCCAAGGGCTAAACCCTGGCTTCGTAGCAGAGGAAGCATTATAACCACCATCAACATCAGCACGAGAGTACATTTCTACCGACTCGTAACCTGTAATTGAAGAAATAGTGTAATCTTCAAGTAAATATTCAAGTTTTAAGCTAGCGCCTTGGTTTTCAACGGTTTGCGTCGCGAAACTTGCTGAGTCATGGTAAACCGTGTCACGGTCAAAACCAGCAACTAGGTCATTAGTACCTTTTTGAATGATATTGGCACGGAAAGCAATTGGCTTACCGTTAAGATCACGCCAGTGGTAGTTAAACAAGGCATTCATATTGTCAGTTTCATATAAAAACTGAACACGACCAGCGATCTCTTGATAACCACCTAAAACATTGTCTTGCTCAAAACCAGGTACTTTGTTGTCAATCCAGTTATCACGAGTTTGACGTAATAAAGAAACACGAGTTGATAACTCGTCCGTTAGACCAGTACCAACAGCACCTTGAAAGTCCATTGAGTTATTAGTGCCGTAAGACGCTGAGAAATAACCGTCTAAATCTTGAGTCGGCTTAGCCGAATCAAACTTAACTAAACCAGCAGGGGTGTTACGACCAAACAAAGTACCCTGAGGACCACGAAGCACTTCAACGCCTTCAAGATCGAATATTGGAAATCCTTTAAGAATTGGATTTTCTAACACGACATCATCAAATACTAATGATACAGGCTGCGATGCGTTTAGATCGAAATCAGTGTTACCCAGACCGCGAACATAAAAACGAGGGAATGTACGACCAAAAGAAGACTCAATGCTTAAACTTGGAATACGTCCAGATAAGAAACGAATATCCATGCCACCAGAACCATACGCATCAAGAGCATCGCCTTGAATTGCCGCAACAGATACAGGCACTTCTTGGAGATTTTGAGTACGACGCTGAGCCGTAACCTTGATTACTTCAAGTTTAATTTTGTCTTCATTGCTTTCAACCGCTTCAGCAGCAACGGCATTATAACCAGCAACTGACGATGCTAATATTGCTGCTTTTACACACCAAGCCAAAGGCTTATGTTTTAGGGTGGTCATAGTTTTCTCTCATTGTGAAATTATCGGATCCTTGGATGTGCTGTATATTACAGATTTCGGTCCGTGAAGATTGTTTTTGGCTGTGTCTTAAGTTGTAACAGCGTTAAACGGCGCGAATTTTACGACACAATTCTCACTTTTGAAACAAAACCAGTGAATAAGTGTGATACGTATCACACGTGGATAATGACTGCCCAAAAAATACCCTTAGATATTAATATGTTCTAGATCAATTAAACAATTGAACTAACTCAACAATTGTCGGTCTCAGGCACAAAAAAGCCATCGACAATGCGATGGCTTTAGTTAGCAATTTTTTAAGTGCTAATTAACGTTTTTTCTTAAACTTCATTAAACGCTCACGCTTACGCACCTGAGTCGCGCTCAATTTATTTTTACGCCCTTCATAAGGATTTACACCCTCTCTGAACTCAATTTTAATCGGGGTGCCCATAATTTTAAGGGTCCGACGGAAATAGTTCATCAAGTAACGCTTGTACGTGCTATCAAGCTTTTTAACTTGGGTACCATGGATAACGATAATTGGCGGATTGTAACCACCAGCATGGGCAAAACGTAAACGAACACGACGGCCACTAAACATCGGTGGTTCATGATCATCAACGGCCATTTGCATTATCTTGGTCATCATTGACGTTGAAACACGTTTAGTCGACGAGTTATACGCCTCTTGCACTGACTCAAACAAGTTACCGACACCACTACCGTGCAGTGCTGAGATAAAGTGGATACGCGCAAAATCAACAAAACCAAGACGGCGATCAAGCTCTACCTTAACGCGATCTTTAGCATCATTGCTCATGCCGTCCCATTTGTTAACCGCAATCACGATCGAGCGACCAGCATTTAGGGTAAAGCCAAGTAAACTTAAGTCTTG
>JABSRS010000151.1 GCA_013214885.1 Gammaproteobacteria bacterium | reverse complement strand
CAAGAGTCAATTGAAATAGGGGTCGCCGATTATAGTACTCTGATGATATGTAAGACTGGTAAGAAATGTACCGTACCAGTTTCAGTAACTGGCGGCACGCTTGAGTATGACGCAACAACTTACAATATTGGTTTACGTTATAGTAATAACGAAATATTTAGTCCTTTTATAAGTTATTCTGAAGGATTTGATATCGCCAATGTCGGCAGTTTATTGCGCAATGCCAAATTCACTGAATTAAATAAACTTGATACTGAAGCCGCGATTGTTAAAAACTCGGAAATAGGTTTTAGCAGCGTCTATGAGAATGTTCGATTTGAAATGGCCGCCTTTTACTCAACCAATAATTATGGTGGTAACATGGTTGAAGACTCTGCTACCGGCACTTATAGGTTAGAACGTGCACCGCAAAAAATATGGGGCTATGAAGCCGCAGTTGATGTTACTTTGACCGAAGCACTCGACGCTGGTGTTAGCTATAGTTGGTCAGAGGGTAAAAATAAAGCAAACAACACTTATCTGGATGGTAGTTCGATTAGCCCGCCTAAAATCACCTTTTATGCTAATTATCAGGCAAATGAAAATCTTCGCCTAGCAATGAATTATATTGGCGTGCAAAGTCGCAGCCGCTTTGAAGCATCAAATGGTAAATACAGCGGCAGAAAAGCGCCAGTATCGTCATATAATGTGGTTAATGCATCTGCTAGTTATGCCATTAGTGATGCGCTGAAATTATCTGTTGGCATCGAGAACCTACTTAACAGCGATTATTATTCTCACATTGCTCAGTCACATACTTTCTCTGGCTGGAACATTAAAGGCAAAGGCCGTACGGTTAATCTAGGTTTGGCTTATAACTTTTAATGTATCGGTAATTTAATACTAAGGCGGCTCTCTTTTTAACCGAGACCGCCTAATTATTTCAATGTTTAGGCGTTGGTATCGGCGCGTTCATCTGGCTCTGGTAATACTATAGATTTTCTTTTTAGTTAATCTGAGTATTTCTGGGGCTTGCTGGTTTTTGGTGAAAAGTTTAAAATCAGACCCGCCGAATCTTTGGCTAAAACCGAGGGATACTGAGCATAAAACAAGGCCAGTTATATCGAATTTATTTAGCGCGCAATGATCAATCATTAAAGCTTAGTATGGAAAAATAGGCATATAGCGCATTAGAAATAGTTGCGCCAATGTTGAGTTTTGGATTAGATTTTGTATGGAAAAGGATCAATTTACACTGACCCCTTTGATCCGACCCCCTTTGATCCCAACATTCCTATAACGATTGCACCCACAAAAAAGTATTTACCTAAATCAAAACTGCTTTCAAGAGTTTCTTGGTGATGCGCCTTAAATATGATTAATTGAGCGTCGCTTAGCTTGGAACAATGAATACATTCACCTAAGTGTTCGGGATAATATAACTCACATCTTTCGCAGCGTTCTTGCTTGGGCTGCATTGCTCGCCACGCCGCACTCATTCCAAGTGACATGAAATCTCCCGATTAAACATAACATTTGTACATTAAGCACGCTTATTTACAACAGCATACTTTTGATTAATTAATCACAATAGTAGTAAAAAAATTTATTACCAGTTTTTAGGATAAATAACATTCAATTTACACCGTGCATGCACACTTTGGTTTACCTATTGTTTGTAACCTGCTGAAATCAATAAAACTAATTAATATTTATAAGGCATAATGTGAATAGCGTCTATAAGGCGTGATTTGCGTGCGCGCAGTTACAGTATTAGAAACGACAAATCCTATTTATTCTGGATATAAAGGTTTATTTTAACTTGGCTGGAGGTAGGGCGTCATGCTGCTGAAAATTAGGAATATATCCATCTAAGCATTTGATGATTGGTTATTCAACCGTAATCTCAATTGCAGGTTAGCGACTGATTATTACCCCACGGTAATAGTTATTTTCATCATTGCTATATTATCATTACTGATAAGTTGTTTATAATAAGGAATATTATCAGCATAAATTTTTTGGAGCATCCAATGTCACAACAACCACAGTTTATAAAATCAAAAGCCGCCGTTGCCTGGGGACCAGGTCAGCCGCTGGTTATCGAAGAAGTTGATGTTATGTTTCCTAAAGCAGGCGAGGTGATGATCGAGATTATCGCCACTGGTGTTTGTCATACCGATGCTTTTACTCTATCTGGTGATGATCCAGAGGGTATCTTTCCTGTTATTTTAGGCCATGAAGGCGGTGGCATCGTTACTCGCATTGGCGAAGGCGTTACCAGTGTTAGTGTTGGCGATCATGTGATCCCTTTGTACACTCCAGAATGTGGCGAGTGTAAGTTTTGTAAATCAGGCAAGACCAACCTATGTCAAAAAATTAGAGAAACTCAAGGTAAAGGCTTGATGCCTGATGGCACTACTCGTTTTTACAAAGACGGTCAGCCGATCTTTCATTACATGGGTTGCTCTACTTTTTCTCAATACACCGTACTGCCTGAAATTTCATTAGCTAAAGTTAGCAAAGACGCACCGTTGGAGCAGATTTGTTTATTGGGTTGTGGCGTGACCACCGGGATTGGTGCGGTTAATAATACCGCCAAGGTTCAAGCGGGCGATACCGTGGCTATCTTTGGTCTTGGTGGCATTGGACTATCTGCAGTTATCGGCGCAAAGATGGCTAATGCCGGTCGCATTATTGCGATTGACCTGAATGAGCGTAAGTTTGACTTGGCCAAAAAATTGGGCGCGACGGACTGTATCAATCCAGCTGATTTTGATAAGCCGATTCAAGACGTTATTGTTGAAATGACCGATGATTTCTCGTTTGAGTGTATCGGTAATGTTAATGTCATGCGCTCGGCACTGGAATGTTGTCATAAGGGCTGGGGCGAGTCGATTATTATCGGCGTTGCTGGGGCAGGGCAGGAAATATCTACTCGACCATTCCAATTGGTTACTGGGCGTGTGTGGCGCGGTAGTGCTTTTGGCGGCGTAAAAGGGCGCACTGAACTGCCTAACTATGTTGATCGTTTTATGGCTGGTGAATTTAAGTTATCGGACTTTATCACTCACACCATGGGCCTAGAAGACATTAACAAGGCGTTTGACTTGATGCATGCTGGCGACAGCATCCGCACTGTGATTCATTTCGACAAGTAAGCCTAACTGACGGCATACCCTAAGCAGGCAGCATTATTGATCAAGATGCTGCCTGTTTTATTAATGATCACTTTTTGATCATGATGTTTTAAGGTAATATGCTCAGCACTTTACTCTCTGTTATTGCCTACTACCCCATGTCTACAGTATTACAACGCTACCAACACAAAATCGACAGCGGCGAGTTTATTGCTGATCCTTGTCAGATCCAAGCCATCAATCTACTCAATGATATAGCCACTAAGTTGAACAGCGGTGCTAACACGTCGGTCAAAGGGCTCTATATTTGGGGTGATGTCGGACGGGGCAAAACAGTGCTGATGGACATGTTTTTTGACTCATTGCCCAGCCAAAAGAAAATAAGATTACATTTTCATCATTTTATGGCTTCGATGCATCGTGAACTCAATCAAGAGTCTGGTCATGCCGACCCGTTAAGAATTATTGCTAAACGATTATCCCTTAGGTGTGATGTCCTGTGTTTTGACGAGTTTTTTGTCTCTGATATTGGCGATGCAATGATCTTAGGCCGGTTGTTTGAGGCACTATTTGAGTTTGGTGTTACCTTGGTGGCCACTTCAAATATTACCATTAAGCGGCTATACGAAGGTGGGTTACAACGGCAACGTTTTGAGCCAACTATTTTATTGCTGCAACAATTCACTACCGAGTTTCATCTCGATGGCGTTGAAGATCATCGACTACGTCATTTAACCTATCGTCAAACCTACTTCACCGAAGGTGAGATAAGCCCCGTCGACCTCTTTAAGCAGGTAAGCCAGCAAGATAATATTAAGAGCGACCGTTCAATATGCGTGTTAGGGCGGAGGATTGCAATTAACGCACAAGCAAATCTTACACTGTGGATCGATTTTTCAGAGCTTTGTGAAGGACCGCGTAGTGCGTTGGACTATATCGAAATTGCTCAGAGTTTTGATAATATTATCATTGCTAATGCCCCGCAACTTGGCGGCGAGACTCGCAGTTGGATTAGAGCACGTGGTACTGAGGATGGCGTTGAAGCCACCGCAACGGGAGAACGTCAGCTTAACTATGCCAGTCAGGATGACGCGACACGTCGGTTTATCAGTTTGGTTGACGAAATGTACGATCAGCAAGTGTGCTTATATCTAATTGCTGCGGTGCCATTAAGTGAGTTGTATCAAGGTGGTGCGCTTACTTTTGAATTTAAGCGCACCTTTAGTCGTTTAACTGAAATGCAGTCGGTTGAATACTTAACAGTAACAACCTCAGTACCAGTATCTGCCTAGTCAGACGTTAGCAAATTAATGAAAAATGCCATTTCTAAGGCTTTTTCATGCAAGCTCTTAAAACGACCAGAGGCACCACCGTGCCCACTGTCCATGTCGGTTTTAAACACTAACATATTGTTATCAGTCTTAAAGTCACGCAGCTTGGCGACCCATTTCATTGGCTCAAAATACTGCACTTGAGAATCATGCAAGCCTGTGGTGACTAGTAAATTCGGGTAATCTTGAGCACAGATATTGTCATAAGGTGAATAACCCAGCATGTAATCATAATAGGTCTTTTCTGCTGGGTTACCCCATTCGTCGTATTCGTTGGTCGTTAACGGAATCGATTGATCGAGCATGGTGGTTACAATGTCTAAAAACGGCACGTGTAAGCCAACGCCCAAATAAAGCTGTGGTGCTTGATTGAGCACCGTGCCCATTAACAGGCCACCGGCACTGCCACCACTGGCAAACAACTTGTCTTTGGCACAATATCCTTGCTTGATTAACGCCTGTGAAATGTCGATAAAATCATTAAATGAATTTTGCTTATTTAACATCTTGCCATCGTCGTACCATTGACGCCCTAACATTTCTGAACCTCGGACATGGGCAATCGCATAAACAAAGCCGCGGTCTAACAAGCTAACGGTGTGAGAGCAGAAACTCGGATCAATGGTAATGCCATAAGCCCCATAACCATACTGGAGTAAGGGATTGGTTGAGTTTTGGTTGAATAAGTCATCACGATAAACCAAAGATACAGGGATGTTAACGCCGTCTCGTGCGGTGACAAAAATCCTCTTGGCACTGTAAAGTGTGGCATCGAAACCACCTAACACTTTTTGCTGTTTAAGCAACGTGCGCTGGCGAGTGTCAATATCAAACTCAAACGTCGAACCAGGCGTGGTTAAACTCGAGTAATATAACCGAACATTATTACTTTCTGGTTCTGGGTTGTCACCAAGGCAGGCAAAGTAGCATGGATCGTCGAAGTTTAGTGGGTAACTTTGGCCATTGGCTAAGTGAACGATAAATTCAATCTGTCCGAGTTGACGTTGGGTGACGATGTAAAACTGATTAAACAGTTCGACACCTTCAATCAGGACATCATCACGGTGGGCAATAACGTCGACCCATTGGTCGCGATCAAATATTGTCTCGACGGTTGCTTTCATGATCCGGAAATTTTTGGCTTGCCAGTTGGTGACGATATAGAACCATTGACCGAGTTTATCCACTTGGTACTCATGGCCATCATGAAATTCAATTAGGCTCATAAACTCGCCGTCAGGGCTGTTGGCGTCTAAAACCAGTGTGTCAGTTTCTAAGGTTGCGTCAAGGCTGATAAATAATAGTGATTCATCACGGCTCTTGCCCAAACTTAAATAAAAGCTTGGATCGTCTTCTTCGAAAACCAAGACGTCTTGTGACTGATCTGTGCCCAATTTGTGACGGTATACTTTGCTACCTAATAAGGTTTCAGGATCCTTTTTGACGTAAAATACCGTTTTATTGTCATTAGCCCACATCACTTGACCTTCGGTTTGCTCAAGAGTGTCACTTAATAGGGAGTCATTGTTTAAATCTTTAAAAACGATTGAATATATCCGTCGGCCATCGGTATCTTGCGAATACGTCATTAAAGAGTCATCGGGGCTGATCGAGAAATCACCGAGATCAAAATACTCTTGGTCTTGAGCACATTGGTTAACATCTAATAATAACTGTTTGTTTTGACCATCTTGGCTGGTACATCGGTAGTAGCATGAATACTCATCTTCGCCGCTGATCTGGGAGTGATACCAGTACTTGCCATCTTTAACTGGCAAGGTAGAGTCATCTTTTACAATTCGATTTTTAAGCTCATCAAAAAGGGTTTGTCGGAGTGGTTGTTGCCCAGCCAACATCTGATCACAATAATCATTTTCAGCCTTTAGATGGCCTAATACCTCAGCGTCGCTGCGACTGTCGTCTCGCATCCAATAATAGTTATCGTTTCTGGTGTGCTGATGTGAAGTCAACGGGTGCGCGATCTTGGTTGCAATGGGTGCAGAGTTTAACGGAGAGTGGGTCACTTAGTATATCCAGAAAGTTGTTGAGCTAACGCTGGGTTAACTCAGGAAAATTACAAGCTAGCAGTTTGCAAAACTTGTTGTGCTTGTCGTGCTGATATCGGCTTAGAATAATGGAATCCTTGGCCGTATGTGCTAGAAAGATCAGTTAAATAGTTAGCTTCGTAAGCCGATTCAATCCCTTCTGCTATGGTTAGCATATTAAGATTGTCTGCTAAATCGATAATGGTTTTGACAATGGCTTTATTGCGAGGATTATGTTCTATATCTAAGATAAAAGAGCGATCAATCTTTAAAATGTCGATCGGATAAAGATATAAATAACTTAACGATGAGTAACCCGTGCCAAAATCATCCAATGCTAATTTTACGCCGATTTTTTTGAGAGCTAGCATGTTCTTGATCACTAACTTGTCGTTATTTAGTAAGCCACGTTCTGTTAGCTCTAGCACTAAACAGCTAGGATTTAATTTGGTGTGCTGTAATAGGCTAGCGACAAAACCTGGCATTGATGTATCAAAGAACTGGCTATAATCAAAATTCGAACTAATGTAGAGATTCGGAGCGTTAAACTCAATTTGCCACTGCTTTAACTGCCTAATTGCTTTTGCCAATATTTGTAAATCAATATCACCAATGATTGATGACTCTTCAGCCTGAGGGATAAAATCATTAGGTAATACCAACCCTCGCTTGGAAGAATGCCAACGTGCTAACGCTTCAAAGCCGACAATTTTGTTGGTTTTTAAATCAATAATAGGCTGAAAATACGGTTCAAATTCGCCTTTCTCTAAGCCTTCGCGAATGTCTGCTTCCAAATTAATTGCATCTAATACATTTTGCTGCATTCCCGTATCAAACACCTCGAAACAACCTTTTCCAGCTCCTTTGGCTTGGTATAATGCGGTATCAGCATCCCTGAGCATCGATAAAGCATCTTGATATCGACTGTCACCGTGTAAAATTCCAATACTGGTGCCAATTTGTACTTGATTACCTTCAATAATATAAGGTTGAGATAATCGGTCAGTCATTCTGTTAGCAACCTCACTAGCTTCGCTTTTATGATCGAGATGGGTGATTAAAATAACAAATTCGTCACCGCCTAATCGAGCGACCATATCAGATTCGCGAACCATTGAACTGAGATCTTTGGCAACCTGCTGCAGTAATAAATCGCCAGCGTGATGGCCTAAACTGTCATTAACGCTTTTAAACCGATCAAGGTCTAAAAACAGTAAGGCAAAGTGACAATGTTGGTTG